>VBEU01000049.1 GCA_005883775.1 Chloroflexota bacterium
AATAGGCCACGAGCTTCTTCAGGTCCTTCTGAACTGCCGAGACGATCGCCCCGTACAGGATCGCGATCACCGACAGGACGATGAGGACCGGGAGCCACGCCTGGACGCCGATCGGGAAGAGCGGAAGCCCGAAGCGGAGGAAGCCATAGCCGCCGGCCTTGAGGAGAACGCCCGCGAGGACGATCGATCCGGCCGTAGGTGCCTCGACGTGCGCGTCGGGCAGCCAGGTGTGGAACGGGACCATCGGCATCTTGATCGCGAAGGCGAGCGCGAAGGCGAGGAAGACCCAGAACTGGAAATCCGCCGGAAAGCGGCCGCGCAGCTCGATCAGCTCCGGCAGCGAGAGCGTCCGCGAGCCGGACGCGTCCGCTGACTGGAGATATACCGCGACGATGCCCACGAGCATCAGCAGCGAGCCCGCGAGCGTGAAGATCACGAACTTGAGCGTTGCGTAGATCCGCCGCGGTCCGCCCCAGATCCCGATGATCAGGTACATCGGTACGAGCATCAGCTCGAAGAAGATGTAGAAGAGGAACAGGTCGAGCGCGATGAACACGCCGACCATGCCGACCTCGAGCAGCAGGAACGCGGTCATGTATTCAACGATTCGCGTCTTGATGGCACCGCCGCTCGAATACAGGACCGCGATGAAGGTGAGGAGCGTTGTCATCGGCACAAGAAAGATGGAGATGCCGTCGACCCCGACGAGATAGCTGATGCCGAGGCTCGGCAACCATTCGAGCCGCTCGACGAGCTGAAAGCCGGCCTCGATATGGAACTGGGTGACCATCCACAACGAGACGACGAGCTCGACGAAGGTGGTCGTGATGGCGACTTGTTTCGCGGCGCGCTCGTCGCGGCGGAACAGGAACAGCGGGATCAGCCCGGCGATCGGGATGACCACGAGGAGCGAGAGGACGTTCGTCATCGGCCCAGGATCCCCGCGGCATATCCGCCGTACGCGACGAGAATGAGGAGAAGTCCGGCGACGATCGTGAGGGCGTAGTTGCCGACGACGCCGGTCTGGGCACGCCGCAAGCCCTGGCCGCCCATCGCGAGCGCCCAACCGAGCCGATTGGCCAGGCCGTCGATGATGTGGATGTCGAACGCCCACGCCGCCCCCGCGAATGCGCGGGCCGCCTCGACGAAACGGTGGTCGTAGAGCTCGTCGACGTAGTACTTGTTCACGAGGACTCGATAAAGCGGGCCCGCCGCGCGCGTCAGAGCTGCGGGATCGGGGCGATGACGGACGTACATCGAAAGACCGATCGCGATCCCGATGGCTCCCGCCACCACGGAAACAACGGCGAGAGCGACGATGGTGGCAAGCTCGGGCGTCCGTTCGGCCACACCGGCCGCCTCGACCACCGGAGCCAGGAACCGATGAACAAACCCCTGCTCAGGTGGAAAGCCGATGACGATCCCGAGGACGGCCGAGCCGACGGCGAGCGCCATCAACGGAAGCGTCATCACCCGCGGGGACTCGTGCGCGTGGTCGAAGAGATGGTGATCGCGCGGCTCACCGTAGAACGTCATCCAGAGCGCTCGCGTCACGTAGAACGCGGTGAGCACCGCGGTCAGGATCCCGATCGCGTAGAGGATGAGCTGCCCGTTTACGAACGCGGCGCCGAGTATCTCGTCCTTGGACCAGAATCCTGCGAGCGGCGGGAGCGCGGCAAGCGCGCCCCCGGCGACGAGCATGGTCCAGAACGTCACCGGCATCTTCCGGCGTAGGCCGCCCATCTTGCGCATGTCCTGCTCGCCGCCCAGGCCGTGGATCACCGAGCCCGAGCCAAGGAAGAGGAGCGCCTTGAAGAAGGCGTGTGTCGCGAGGTGGAAGATCGCCGCGGCCGGCGCGCCAACGCCGAGCGCGAGGAACATGTAGCCGAGCTGGCTCACGGTCGAGTACGCCATCACCCGTTTGATGTCGAACTGCACGAGGGCGATGGTCGCCGCGAAGATCGCGGTGATCGCTCCAACGATGCCGACGACCTGAAGCGATGGCCCGGCCGCCTCGAAGAGGGGCATGGATCGAGCGACCAGGTACACGCCCGATGTGACCATCGTCGCGGCATGGATGAGCGCCGATACCGGGGTCGGACCCTCCATCGCGTCCGGCAGCCACGAGTACAGCGGAAGCTGCGCCGACTTACCGGTCGCCCCGAAGAAGAGGGCGACGCAGATGAGAGTGAGGGTATCCCGCGGCATCGCGCTCGCCTGGAGCCGGTTGAACACGTCGAGGAAGTTCATCGAACCGAAGGCCAGGAAGATCGTGATGATCCCGATCGTGTAGCCCCAGTCCCCGATGCGGTTCATCACGAACGCCTTCTTCGCCGCGTAATAGGGCGCCGGGCGCTCGAACCAAAAGCCGATGAGCAGGTAGCTGCAGAGGCCGACGCCCTCCCAGCCCACGAACATCAGCAGGTAGTTGTCTGCCATCACGAGGATCAACATCGCGAAGACGAAGAGCGAGAGCCACGTGAAGAACCGATAGAACCCGGCGTCGTGCGCCATGTAGCCGTTCGAGTACACGAAGATCAGGAACGAGACGACCGTGACGACGAGAAGCATCGTCGACGAGAGGGGGTCGACCAGCGCGGAGACGTTGATGGAGAAATCGCCCACAGCGATCCAGCGGTACAGCGGGACGACGACGGTCTGCGTCTTTCCGCCAAGCACCTCGAGGAAGACGCCGATCGAAACGAGCGCGGAGAGGCCGACCGCGACCGAGGCGATGACACCGGTGAGACGCCCCAGCCACCGGCGCCCGAAGAGACCGTTCACGAGGAAAGCCGCGAGCGGGAACGCCGGGATGAGCCACACGAGCGAGATCACTCCGTTATCCCCTCATCTGATGGATCTCGTCCACGTCCACCACCGGCCGGTTGCGATAGGCCGACAGGATGATTCCCAGCCCGACGGCGACTTCAGCCGCCGCGATCACGAAAACGAAGATGACGAAGACGCTTCCGCGCTCGTCGATCGAGCCGTACTTGCGAGAGAAGGCGACGAGCGCGAGGTTCGCCGCGTTGAGCATGAGCTCGACGCACATGAGGATCACCACCGCGTTGCGGCGGACAAGCACCCCTGCGCAGCCGATGAAGAAGAGGGCCGCAGAGACGACGATGTACGCGCCAAGCGGGACGGTCACCGGCGCCGCCGCAGCGCGGCTTCCTCCGGATCCTCGCGTTTGGTCAGCACTATCGCGCCAACCATCGCCGCGAGGAGGAGCACCGACGCGATCTCGAACGGGAACGCGAAGTCGGTGAACACGCTCGTCGCGAGCGCGACCAGATCGCCGCCGCCGGGCCGCGACGTCGCGCTCGTGAAGGAGAGCCCGATGATCGCCACCGGGATCGCGACCGCGGCGACGAACACCGCCGCGAGCGGCGTCTGCCGCTGGAAGAACAGCGCCCGAGGGCGGTCGCCGAACTTCGTGAACATGACTCCATAGAGGATGAGCACGGTGATCGCGCCGACGTAGATCAGCACCTGGAAGAGGGCGATCGTTTCGGCCCCGAGCAGCACGAACATCCCGGCCATGCAGAGGAATGTGAAGGCCATGAGCAGAGCTGCCGCGGTGATCCGGCTCAGCATCACGACCGCCACACCGCCGGCGATCACCCCGATCGACAGAAGGGCGAAGATCACCGGCTCGACGAAGTCGAACGTCACTAGAGCGTCAGCTGGCTGCGCGGACCGCCGGCGCCGTCGCGGCGCGGGCACGTGCGCGCAAGGTCCGAAGGCGCCGCCGCTGGACGAACGGGATGCCTGCGACGAAGACGACGAGGAGCAGCCAGCTCGCGACGGCGATCGGGACCTTCGTTGTCGGGAACGCGAGCGCGAGGACGGCGACGACGACGATGTTCAGGAGTGCCATCGGAATGAGGCCCTTCCAGCAGAAGCTCATGAGCTGGTCGATCCGGAGCCGCGGCAATGTCGCCCGGATCCACATCATGACGACGATGAAGGCGTAGACCTTGAGCGTGAACCAGAGGACCCCGAGGAGTGGGATCGCTTCGACGCCGGGTCCCTGCCAGCCGCCGAACCACAGCGTGGTCACGATCGCGCAGACCACCGTCACGTTGCCGTACTCGGAGAGCGCCAGCATCGTTCCCCATCGCATACCGGAGTACTCCGTGAGCCAGCCGGCGACGAGCTCGGACTCGGCCTCGGGAAGATCGAACGGGGTGCGGTTGGTCTCGGCGAGCGCGGCGATGAAGTAGATCACGAACGAGAACGGCAGGATGAGCACGTTCACGAGGGGCCCCGCCTGCGAGCGCGTGATGTCGATCATCGAGAGGGAACCTACGACGAGTGCCACGGACACGAGCGCGAGGATCTGCGGGATCTCGTACGAGATGAGCTGACCGGCCGAGCGGAGACCGCCAACGAGGGCGTATTTGTTGTTCGATGCCCATCCGGCGATGACGATGCCAAGCACGGTCATCGACCCGAGTGTCGTCAGATAAAGCAAGCCGACGTTGAGGTTCGCGCCGACGATGTCCTGGGCGAATGGCAGCACCACCCACGACGCGAGCATCGGGCAGAACACGAGCGCCGGGGCCGCCACGAAGAACCAGCCGTCGGTCGCCTGCGCGCGAACGTCCTCCTTGGAGATCAGCTTCAGAGCGTCGGCGAAGGTCTGCAGGAGGCCGAACGGTCCCACGTGATAGGGGCCGAGGCGATCCTGGATGATCGCCTGGATCTTTCGCTCGAGATAGATCTGCAGGAGCGCCCCGTTGAGCACGAGGAAGAGCGCGAGGCCAACAGCTATGACGAGGCGAAGCGGCGCCCAGATCAGCGGATCGATGCCGAATGGTCCGACGGGCATGATCTATCCGCCCCGTGCGTCGCTGCGCGGCGGGAGGAACGACTTGCGCAGGGGATGTCCGGGGAAGCTCTCCTCGAGAAAGATCCGGCGAAGATCGGGATGTCCGTCGAACTCGATCCCGAACATGTCGTATGTCTCGCGCTCGCACCAGTTCGCGCCCTCCCAGACGGCGACGAGCGTGGGAATGTGAGGGTCCAGCTCCGTGCACGAGGACCGCAGCATCACCGAGACCTTTGTGCCGGTGCCGCGGACGAAGGTGACGGAGCGCAACTCGACGCCGGTATCGACGCCGGCGTTGACGGAATAGAGATCACACAGAGTACGCGGGTCGTCGCGCACGAAGGTCGCGACCTCGACCAGTCGCTCGCGGTCGACGTCGAGGACCAGCATGTCGTGCAATGTCGAGACGCGAGCCTTATCGCCGAGCTGAGACGCGACGTAGGACCGCAGGCCGGCAAGATCGATCGTGGAACGTGGTGCGCTCAATACCAATTGAGAGCGTCCTTCTTCCACGCGTAATAGAGTCCGACGACGAGGATCGCGATGAACACGATCACTTCGATGAGCCCCGTGACGCCGAGCGCTCTAAAGAGCACGGCCCACGGAAAGAGGAAGATCACTTCGACATCGAAGACGACGAAGAGGAGCGCGAACACGTAGAAGTGCGTCGGGTAGCGTCCCCAGGCTTGGCCGATCGGCTCTTCTCCCGATTCATAGGTCCGCAGCTTTTCTTTCGTAGCCTTGCGTGGAGCAACGAGGCGAGCGAGCGTTAGGAGGACAGTCACGAAGATCGCCCCGACCACGAAGAACGCGAAGACGTAAACGTACGAAAGGCTGTAGTCGGGCACCGAATGAAGCCTACGTAGGGGTACTCACCCGAGCAAACCGGGGCCGACACCGGATTTCCACCACGACCTCGCTTGGTGCTACCACGTTGCTCGGTTGACACATCTGTTGGACCGGGGTTACGGTGCAGATCTCCCGACACGTCAGTACGCAATTCGTACATGAGCGCGGTCGGAAGGTCGGCCGAAGTGGGCTGACGTGGTGAGGGAACGACATAGATCGGCCGAAGGTGGCCGCATTTAGAAGGATGAGAGGGATCGCCGGGGTTGGGACAACAGAGCCGACGTTCGCAGGCCACACCTAACCCGAAACGGTTCCTTCAGCGGCACGCACGGCTCCTCTCTCGGGGAGCGTCGATGCTCGCCGCGCGAACGAGGCACCTCTCATTCGTCGCGCTCGAGGAAAGCAGCAGCTATCTCGCGAGCATGGTCGGCGTCCGCGGCCTTCGGCTCGCGCTCAACACCTCCGTGGCGGTGCTCGTCCTGTCGCTTCCTTTCGCGGCAACGGCGGCGTCGCGCGCGAACACGCTTGCTCCGACCGTTGCGGCGACGAATGCGACCACGAGTGATGCGTCGCGCGCCCAGCCGGTCGCACGCGGCGGGTCGATCGCGAGCAGCCGCAATCCAATGACCGTGTCCGCCGAAGGCACGCGCCCGACGCAGGAGGTCACGATCCACGACGGCGACACGCTCGCGACCATGGCGAACTACTACGACGTTTCGGTCGAAGCGATCGCATATGCGAACGGTCTGAGCGATGCGCGCGCACTGCAGATGGGTCAGAAGCTTGTGATCCCACCCGCCGAAGGCGCGCTCCCGACGCAGGAGGTCACGATCCACGACGGCGACACGCTCGCGACCATGGCGAACTACTACGACGTTTCGGTCGAAGCGATCGCATATGCGAACGGTCTGAGCGATGCGCGCGCACTGCGGATGGGTCAGAAGCTTGTGATCCCACCCGCCGAAGGCGCGCTCTACACCGTGAAGGACGGGGACACCATCGATTCGATCGCCGGCAATTTCAGAGTGGACCCGACGGTCATCCTCACGTTCAACCGCTGCTACTTCGAGCCCGAGCGCTGCGCGGCCGGCCAGAAGATCTTCGTGCGCGGCGCCGAGCTCCCGGCGCTGCTCGAGCCCGACCGACCCGCCCGCGATGTGTTCGCCGCGGCACCTCAGGTCGCTCAGCAGCCGCGAAATGGCCGCCTCTCGTGGCCGGTCGGCGGCGTGATCACGCAGCTCTTCTGGTGGGGTCACACGGGCGTGGACGTCGCGGCTCCGTACGGCACAGGCCTCGGCGCCGGCGATGACGGCGTCGTCACGGCAACCGGCTGGGTCGCGGTCGGCGGATTGCGGGTGTGCGTGCAGCACGCCGGCGATCTGACCGTCTGCTACTACCACACGAGTGCCGTATATGTGAGCGTTGGCCAGCAGGTCGCCCGTGGCCAGATCATCGCGGCGATCGGGCTGACCGGCGTCACCACCGGGCCACACGTCCACTGGGAGTGCAAGCTCGGCGGACAGTTCGTGAGCTGCCTCAGCCTCTAGCCCTGTAGCGCGAACCCCCGCGTCTGGGGCGGCCCACCTATTCTCCGAGATATGTTCAGCGCGGTTCACAGCGATCGTTCGGGAAGCCTGGTGATCGCGACCGATTACACAGCAGCGATGTCCGACGGCTCGTCGATCGGTCCGCTCGGGCACGCTGTTCGACTTCCCGCCGGGACCGACGTCGTCCCACTCCCGGGCCGAACCGGGATCGGCCTGGACCGATCAGGACGTGCCCGCGACCTCGGCGCGGGTCGCTTCGGCGTGGCGGCGATCGTCCCCATCGGCTACCTCCGCATCGGTCTTCCGGCGTATGAGGAGGACCCCGTCGCCCCACCTTTGAAGCCGCGCGGGTACGCGGCCGTCGGGGCCGACGCCGATGGCGAGCTCGTCGTCGCGGCCATCGCACTCGATACCGAAGCTGGTGGCGTCGACGGCAGAGCCGCACTCGACCTGGGCGGCCGGATCACGGCAATGCAACGCGAGCATCCTTCGAATCGCCTGCTGCGCCAGCTCGCGCGCTGCGCGAAGGATTACCGCTGCCGCGCCGCCGCGAACGCGTTCCTCGGTCGTCATGACTGCGCGCTGCCGGTCGGAGCCCCAAACAACGAGCGACCCGCCGAGGTCTTGGTCTTGCGCGACGATGCCGACGCCTCGCCGACCGAGCCAGCGGCCTTCAAGCCAACGCCGGAGGAGATCGCCGACGCGGCGTCGCGTCACCTCGACGGCGGCGGCATGGCCGTTGTGTTCGGGCGCGCGTGCGAAGGCGAGCCGCTCCTCGCCGTTCGTGTCGTCGAAGCCGCGATCGTCGCGATCCGGGAGCGCACGCGGCTCGGGACGATCCATCTCGAAACCAATGGCTCCGCGCCGATCGCGCTGCGGAGGCTCTGCGACGCGGGCCTCGATTCGGTGGCGGTCCGCCTGGCTTCCGCGCGGGCCGAAACGTACGAAGCCATCCACCGGCCCGACGGCTTCCGTTTCGCGGATGTCCGGGCTTCGATCGCGAACGCGATCGGAGCGAAGATCGCCGTCGCGCTTCGCGTGCTCGCCCTACCGGGTCTCACCGATCGAGCGCGAGAGCTCGACGCGCTGCTCGGCCTGGCCGCGGATCTTCCCGTCGGAAGCTCGCTCGTCCTCAGCGATCTGTCCGCCGATCCGCAGCGCGCGCTCCGCAGCGCGGGAAGCGCGGAGGCCGCTCTGGGGATGGAGCGGATGCTCGACCGCCTGCGCACGGATGCGGCGCATCTTCGGATCGTCGCGCTTCCGCGGCCGCTCGTTCGCCTTTAGCCGGTGTTCATCGATCGCGCGCGCCTGGTGGTTCGGGGAGGCGACGGCGGCCGAGGCGTCATCTCATTCAGACGGGAGGCGCACGTTCCGCGGGGCGGCCCCGACGGCGGTGACGGCGGCAAAGGTGGGGACGTCATCTTGCGCGTCGACGCACAGCTCGGGACGCTGACCGACTTTCGCTTCACCAAGCAGATCGATGCGGACGCCGGCCGGCCCGGGAGCGGCCGCAACAGCAGTGGACGGTCGGGCGCGGATCGGATCTTGAGCGTTCCGCCGGGAACGCTGGTGATCGATCGTGCGACAAAAGAGACCGTCGCCGATCTGACCGCGCCCGGCGAGGAGCTCGTCGTTGCGCGCGGCGGGTCAGGCGGAAAAGGCAACGCCCGTTTTGCGACGAGCACGCGGCGCGCGCCGCGCATCGCCGAAGACGGAGGCAAGGGCGAGCAGAGGGAGATTGACCTCGAGCTCAAGCTCCTCGCCGACGTCGGCCTCGCCGGTCTGCCGAATGCGGGAAAGTCCACGCTCCTCGCGGCTCTCACCAGCGCTCGACCGAAGATCGCGGACTATCCGTTCACGACGCTCGTTCCGAATCTGGGCGTCGCGCGGCTCGACGATCGCGAGCTCGTCGTCGCCGACATCCCCGGGCTCATCGAGGGGGCGAGCCGCGGTCTCGGCCTCGGCGAGGAGTTCCTGCGGCATGTCGAGCGCACGCGGCTTCTCGTTCACGTGGTCGACGCATCGCGACCCGATCCGCTCCAGGACATCGCGACCATCGACGCCGAGCTCAAGAGCTACGGGCGCGGCCTGGCTCTGCGTCCGCAGCTCGTCGCGCTGAACAAGATCGATCTTCCCGAGGCGCGCGAGGCGGCGCCGCGCATCGCGCGCGCGCTCTCCGACCGCGGCATCGCGAGCCTCGCGATATCGGCCGCGGCGCATCAGGGCACCGACGACCTCCTTCGGCAGATCTTCGATCGGTGCCCGCCGCGGGAAGCGGCGAGCGCCGCGGCTCCGCGCGAGCGCCGCATCGCCTTCGCCGGCGGAGGTCGCGACTGGCAGGTCAAACGCGAAGGCGAGGCCTTCCGCATCGAGGGCGATCGCATGGAGCGCCTTGCCTCGGGCATCGACTGGGGATCACCCGATGCGGCCGCTTACTTCCAGCGCCAGCTGATCCGGACGGGGATCGAACGCGAGCTCCGCGCGCTCGGGGCCAAGGAGGGCGACACCGTGCGGATCGGCGGGCTCGAGATGGAGTGGAGCGAAGGGGGGCAGGACGAGTGAGCAGCGTTGGCGTTTTCGGCGGCACGTTCGATCCGGTGCACGTCGGGCATCTCGCTATCGCGAACGCGGCGCTCGACGAGCTCGGACTCGCGCGCGTCTACTTCGTTCCGGCGCGCCGCTCTCCGTTGAAGCAGGATGGGCCGATCGCCGGTCCCGAGGATCGCCTCGCGATGCTGACCGCCGCGACCGCGGGCGAACCGCGCTTTCGCGTATCGGGCATCGAGCTGGATCGGAAGGGACCGTCCTTCACGGTCGACACGCTCGAAGCGCTGCGCGGAGAGGGCGAGCTTTTCCTGATCCTCGGCAGCGACGCATATGCCGATTTCGAAAGATGGCGCGAGCCCGCGCGGATCCGCAGCCTCGCCACCATCGTGCTCGCGGCACGGCCTGGCGCACCGAATGCACCCAGCGGCGTACGCATGCTGGACTCGCCGCTCATGGACATCAGCTCGCGTGAGCTGCGGGCGAGGGCCGCGCGCGGCAGGTCGCTGCGCTACCTTGTCCCGGACGAAGTACTGCGCTACATCGAGGAGCACGGCCTGTACCGATGACGGACATCTCGCCCAGAGCCATGGCGGACGTCGTGGTCGATGCCGCGGGCGATAAGAAGGCCGAGGACATCCTTGTCCTGAACGTGTCCGAGCTCACGACCATCGCCGACCTCTTTGTCATCTGCACCGGACGCGGTGAGCGTCAGGTGCAGGCGATCGCGGACGCCGTCCGGGAAAAAGCGATCGAGGCGGGCCGCAAACCGATCGGCGTCGAAGGCTACAGCTCGGGTCGCTGGGTCCTGATCGACCTCGGTGACGTCGTGGTGCACGCGTTCGTTCCTGAAGAGCGGCAGCTGTATCGCCTCGAGCGCCTGTGGGGAGATGCTCCGGTCGTCCTGCGGATCGCGTAGCGAGCCCGCGTTCGTCGGGTAGTAGCGACCGGCGGCGCGACCGCGTATCGTTTTTGTTCACCGCTCGCGGGGCTGTAGCTCAGCTGGGAGAGCGCATGAATCGCACTCATGAGGTCAGGGGTTCGATCCCCCTCAGCTCCACCGAACTCGCCTAAAGCCGCACGATTCAGGCGGTCGCCGGCGGCGGGCAAAATGAACGCGCTGGGTTGCGGTTGGCTCCCTATGGCGAGACGACAAGCCGCCCGATCGCGACGAAGACAAGGGCTGCGAGGAGAAGGAGATTTGCGCTCGCGTTTCGGGGCTCGTGACGTGACCTGTGGAAAAGGAATGCCAGCAATTGGATGAGCCCAAGGCCGAAGGCGGCGAGCGGGGTGAGCTGCAACGCGACGTGGACAAGCCCAGGCAGTACGAGACCGATCGCACCTAGGATCTCCGCCGCGCTGATGAAGAGCAACAGCGAGCGAGGCACCGCCGCGACCCATGCCATCCGCTTCTTCGCGAAGTCGTAACTGACGGCGCGCGTGACGGCGGCGGGAACGAGAATCAGGACGAGCGACGCCTGCAGGGCCCAGAGAACAGGGTTCAAGCCTCCGACCAGCCCAGACCCCGGAAGTCAAGCGCGACGGAGCTTCCGCGCAAATCAAGGATGAAGTCGCGGAAGATGAACGACCACTGTCCCACCGGTTGCTCCTCGCCTGACGTTTCTCGAGGAGAGACTGTCCTCATCGGCTCGCGGTGGCTTCCTGGAGACCATGTAGGCCGAGATCACGGAAAGCCTTCAGCCGAGCTAGGCGATCCCCTGTCGAAGAGCAAAGGCGGTGGCATCGGCCCGCCCGCGAGCGTCGATCTTCCGATAAAGATTCGCGACGTGACGTTCCACCGTGTTGACGGACAACGTGAGGCGATGGGCGATCTCGGCATTCGTCTCGCCTTGCGCGATGAGGCGGAGGACATCAAGCTCACGCGTGGTGAGTCCATGCGCGTTCCGCGTCGGTGGCGCCGGCGACCTTTTGGGCCCACCGTCCGGACGGCCTTCGATAACGAAGCCGGTGATCGCGCGGACGACCTCGTCGGTGTTCTCGAAGAACAAGGCCGGCGAGCTTCCGGCAAGCAGGCGGAGATGACCATTCGGCAGCGCCGCGGCGAGCTCCTCCGAGACCGCTCGCGGGATCTGCTCGATGTCGGCGCGGTGAAGGACGAGCGTCGGCGCCATCACCGCGGCCAGATCGCCTGAGACGTCGATCGCGCTCGCCGCCTGGAACGTCGCGCGAGCCACCGCGGGCGTCGTGGCGTTCCGGAACGAATCTGCGGCGAGACGGCCAGCCTCGCCGACCGACCAGCCCATCCAGGCGTGGGCCGCGGAGTCGACGAAGACGCTCCAGTCGCGTTCGATGAGGCTCAGCAATGCCTGTGTCTCGGGAGCGCTCATCGCGAGCCACCCACGAGACGACCCGCCGAACAACACGAGGCAACTGACTCGCTCGGGATGGAGCGCTGCGTACGCGATGGCGTGGGTGCACGAGTTGTAAAAGCCGAGGAGTGCGAAGCGCTCGATGCCTGCCTGGCCGACGACGGCATCGAGATCGCGCAGCATCGCCTCGAGCGACAGGTCAGAGACGTCGCGTTGTGAGTGTCCGGTCCCTCGGCCGTCGTATTGGACGATCTGGAGCCGCACCGCAAGGCGCTCATAGACACCACGGAGGATCGGGATCCGCCACTCTTCGAGGAAGTTGCTGAACGGCACGCCGGGCAGGAGGACGAGCGTGGGTCCCGCGCCGACGACCGTGTACGCGATAGTCACAGCGTCGGTCGTCCGCGCGTAGAAAACATGCGGTTCCATGCGACTTCCCTGCGACCGATCGTATCCCTAGAAATGGGCGCCGGAACGCCCGAACCGCGAGTTTCTGAGCGGACGGGCAGCCTCGAACTGCAGCCCGGCGGCTTGCGAAACCGATGGTCCGCGTTGACCCCGGATCGCGTTCTGGCCGTTTCGACGACGAGCTCGCATGACTCGCGAGTCTGAGGAGCAGAGCACCCACCTCTGTCTCATTCCACTGGTGTTTCCTGCGTGGCCCCGTCAGAATTCAGTCTTGTGAGTCCTGCTCATGAGGTCAGGGGTTCGATCCCCCTCAGGTCCACAAAATCTGGGATTGCGCCGGTGGGAGCTTGCTCGCACCGGCGGCCGACGTAGATGGACCGCTTCACGCAGAACGATCCCGAGCGTCAGGCGAACATCGCCTTCATCCTGATCTTTCTTGGCATCGTCGCGGTTGGCGCTCTGACCATCTGGCTCTTCTACGGTGCGTCCTTCTAGGCGCTGCACTCAAGAGAGCCCCCGCTCGTTCCGCGCACGACCCAAGATCGCGCTTCCGGAAGCAATAACCGACTGCTGACGCCTGTTCGCTAGCACGATCTGCGAACGATTCCGTACGAAGCGCTGACAAGCGCACGACGACTCCGTTATCAAGGTCGTCATCACGCAGTTGCACAACCGTTACTCAAGGGAGTCCCGATGCCTCGCCGTGCGCTGACCCTCTTGCTCGCTGTTTGGGCGCTCGGACTCTCGTTCTCCTCCGCCTCTTCAGCCGCAACGCGCATAGACCGCGGCGCTCTGAGTCTCAGCACTCAAAGCGATCTCATCGCGCTGGTGAATGCGTATCGCGTCAATAACGGTCTGCAAGTCGTGTACGCCAGCGGCGCGCTGACCGCCGCCGCCGCGTGGATGGCCGGCGATATGGCGGCAAAGAACTACATCGCCCACGTCTCCACGGATGGACGATCGCCGACGCAGCGCATGTCGGCATTCGGCTATCCCGCCACGTCGATGTACACGGGTGAGGACCTCGGCGCGGGGTACGCGACCGCCGGAGCCGTGCTTGCGGGATGGCAGACGAGCGCCGCGCACAACGCGGTCCTCCTGAATCCGAACTACAACGCCGTCGGCATCGGTCTCGTGTACAACGCGAGCTCCACGTACAAGTGGTACTGGGCCGCCGACTTTGGCGGACCGGGTGGGACCGTGAAGGTCGCCGTTCCACCGCCGCCGCCACCGCTGCCGGCACGGGCGTCCGTCGCGCAGGCGGCTCCGACCAGAGCGGAACCGGTCGCCGAACGCGCAGCCCCCGCGCCCCGCGGCGAAGCCGCGCAGCCCGCTCAAGAAACGACCGATCCCGAAGCCGAAGCGCACGCTGCCCGGGTCGCGTTCCTGGATGCGATCGGCGAGCGCCGGATCATGCATCTCTTTGCGGTGCTCCAGCGCATGGGCGCCATCTAGCCGCCTACCATCCTCCTGACAAGGGGGAGTCAACGACCATGGCGACGCCCACACTCCAGAATTACATCGACGGCCGCTGGCTCGACGCCTCGGGCGGTGAGACGTTCGAGAACACGAACCCCGCGACCGGAGAGCTCATCGCCAACGTGGCGAAATCGACGGTAACCGACGTCGACCGGGCGGTGGATGCCGCGCGGCGCGCTCTCGACGGTTGGCGGCTCTACCCCGCCCCGAAACGTGGCGAGATCCTCTATCGAGCGGGCGAGATCATGCTGACGCGGAAGGACGACCTCGCTCGGGAGATGACTCGCGAGATGGGCAAGGTCCTCGCCGAAGCCCGCGGCGATGTCCAAGAGGGCATCGATATGACTTACTACATCGCGGGCGAGGGGCGCCGCCAGTTCGGCGATGTCGTTCCCGCGGAGCTCCCGAACAAATGGGCGATGAGCATGCGGCATCCGGTGGGGGTGGTTGCCGCGATCACCCCGTGGAATTTCCCGTTCGCGATTCCGACCTGGAAGCTGATGCCCGCCCTCATCCTCGGCAACACCATCGTGTTCAAGCCGGCCTCGTACACACCCCTCCTTGCGGTGCGTCTCGTCGAGATACTGGAGGAAGCCGGGCTGCCGAAAGGCGTCATCAACCTGGTGCTCGGCTCCGGAGGAGAGCTTGGAGACCACCTCGTTTCGCACCCCGGTGTGGACCTCATCTCGTTCACCGGCTCGTCCGACACCGGATCCCACATCAGCGAGATCGGTGGTCGGCTTTTGAAGCGCGTGTCGTGCGAGCTCGGCGGAAAGAACGCGTCCGGTCAGCGCTGCACCGCTGCGTCGCGCGTCATCGCGCACAAAAGCGTGGCCAAGGATCTCGTCGACAAGCTCGTCGGCCGCGCCAAGAAGCTGCGCCTCGGTAATGGGCTCGAGGCATCGACCGACGTCGGGCCGGTCGTCTCGGCGTCGCAGCTCGAGCGCGTCCACTCCTTCATCCCGGTCGCCGAGAAAGAAGGGGCCACGATCGCGGCCGGCGGCCACGTCTCGACGGATGGGGCGCTCGCGAAGGGGTTCTTCCACGAGCCCACGGTCCTCGTCGACGTGAAGCCGAACATGCGCGTGGCACAGGAAGAGATCTTCGGCCCGGTCACGGCGGTCATCGAGGTCTCGAGCGTCGATGAGGCGATCAAGGCTGTGAACTCCACGAAGTACGGTCTTTCGAGCTCGATCTACACGCGGAACGTCAACAACGCATTCCGCTTCATGCGCGACGCCGAGACGGGAATCGTGTACGTCAACGCGGGCACGATCGGCGCCGAGATCCAGCTCCCGTTCGGCGGCATGAAGGCGACCGGTAACGGTCATCGGGAGGCGGGCCGCGCGGCGCTGGACGTCTACTCGGAGTGGAAGTCGATCTACGTCGACTACTCGGGGAAGCTCCAACGGGCGCAGATCGACACATCTGAGGGCACGAAGATCGCGCCTTAGCCGCGCGGGTCCGATGGCGGCTCGGCGGGAAGCGTGAAGCGGATGTCGGTGCCTTTGCCGAGAACGCTTTTTGCTCCGATCGCACCGCCGTGGGCCTCGACAAGCTGTTTCGCGATTGCAAGGCCGAGTCCAGCGCCACGAGACTCGGGGGACTTGTAGAACCGGTCGAAGATCCGGTCGACCCGGTCCGGCGCGATGCCGGCGCCCGTGTCACGCACCTCGATCGCGACGGACGCGGCCTCCGCGCTCGCCTCGACGCTCACGCGGCCGCCACGCGGTGTGTAGCGGATCGCGTTCGCGATCAAGTTCGCGAGGATCTCGCGCGCGCGTACCGGATCGGCATCGACCTGGGATAGACCGCTCGGCACCGCTGCATCGATCAACACGCCCGCCGGCTCGGCCTGTGAGGCGAATGAGTCGACGGTC
Source organism: Chloroflexota bacterium (assembly GCA_005883775.1). Lineage (GTDB taxonomy): Bacteria > Chloroflexota > Limnocylindria > P2-11E > P2-11E > 3-1-20CM-2-70-9. The sequence goes on from VBEU01000049.1 coordinate 15,872, forward strand.
TCGCGCACGAGCACGCCGACGTCGACGGGTTCGCGGTGGAGCGCGAGCGCGCCGGACTCCGCCAGCGAAAGCGTGCGGAGATCCTCCACGAGTCGCGAAAGGATCTTCGTCTCGTCCAGGATCGCTTCCAGATGAGCCTCGTCCGCCGGGTGCACACCGTCGACGAGCGCCTCCAGATTCCCCTGCACGACCGAGAGAGGCGTGCGCAGCTCGTGGCTCACGTCGGCAAGAAGCCGCCGGCGCTGCTCCTCTCCGGCCTCGAGCCGGCTCGTCATGGCGTTGAACGCGCGCGCGAGAGCGCGTGCTTCACGGGATCCTCGCTCGCGCACTCGGGTCGAGAGGTCGCCGTCGGCGACGTGGCCCACCGCCTCGATCACGTCTCCGAGCGGAGCGGCGAGCCGACGAAGCGATCTCGCCGCCAGCAAGAAGCCGTACAACACCACGAGCAGCCCCACGCCGCGCGCGACATTGCCCACCGTGTCGGGCGATCCGAGCGCGGTGGCGAGCGTCCAGAAGAGGACCGTCGCCCCGACCACCGAGAAGACCGCGGCCGCGACGAAGAACATCGCCATGCGCCGCATGAAGCCTCCCCGCCCCCAGGCCGGCCCGGCCCAGCCACGTCGCGGCGGGAACGGCTCGTTCTCCGGCCACCACGGCGGCCGCCGACGCGAGGAGTCCCACCGTCCGCCGCTCACTCGTCCAGATCCGCGAAGCGGTAGCCGACCCCGTAGACCGTAAGCAGATAGCGCGGTCGCGCGGGATCCGACTCCAGCTTGTGCCGGATGTTCTTGACGTGCGCGTCGATCGCGCGCTCGTACGATTCGAACGCCACGCCGTGCACGGCATCGAGGAGCTGCGCCCGCGTGAAGACCCGACCCGGTTCGCCCGCCATCGTGGCCACGAGCTGGAACTCCGTCGGCGTCAGCTCGACGACGCGGTCGCCGACCGTCGCGCGCATCCGTGGCATATCGAGCGTGAGATCTCCGACACGAACGATCTCGGTGTCGGCTCGCGGACGCTCGGTGCGGCGAAGCACTGCGCGCACGCGGGCCACGAGCTCCTTCGGGCTGAACGGCTTCGTGACGTAATCGTCCGCGCCTATCTCGAGGCCCACGAGCTTGTCGGACTCTTCGCTGCGGCCGGTGAGCATCACGATCGGAACGTTCGATTCCCGGCGGAGCGTGCGCGCGACGTCGAGACCGTCGAGCTCGGGCAAGCCCAGATCGAGCACGACCAGGTCGGGCTTCTGCGCCCGGGCGGTGGCCAGCGCGGCTTCTCCGTCGTGCGCCACGACGACCGCGAATCCCGCGTGCTCGAGATAGTCGCGCGCGAGCTGCACGATCTTCGGCTCGTCGTCGACGACCATGACCTTCCTCATCGCCGACCGAATCCTAGATAGGCCAAAGACGCCGGACCTGCGTCCGGCGTCCCACTGGCTCCGCGCGTCTACCGACCGCTGGGCGGAGGCGATGTCGTACCGGTGTCCTTGGGCTTCTCACCGTGCATCTCCTTGTGCAGCTCCTCCAGCCGCTCCCGCGGACTCTGGTAGTAGCCGCCGCCCCATCCGCCGCCGTAGCGCCGTCCCCATCCCCCGAACGCGCCGCGGATCAGGGCGAAGACAAGGAAGATGAAGAGAAGCGGAAAGAGGAACCCGAACCCTCCGAAGAAGAAGGGGTGGTAGTAGAGGGCCGGAGCGACCGCGGTACCGGTCGTCGCAAGCCCCTGGGCGACCCCCAGCTGATATGCGCCGATGCCGACGATCGCAGCGATCGCGAGCGTCACGATGATCCCGAAGCCTCGCATTGGTGTCTCCTTTTTGACGATGGCGTCGAGGAGAAGGGTCCCGCGGAGTGATGAACTGGCTATGAAGGAGCCGCGGAGAGTCGGATTTCAGCGCAGGACGCTATCGAGCCAGCGCGCGGCCGCCGCGACCGCTTCCGGCTCGCGGGCCCCGAAATCGTGGCCGGCTCCGGCGATGCGGACGAGGTCGATCCGCGGATTGTTCGCCGCAAGGCGCTCGAGGATCGCAAAAGGCCCGAGCTCGTCTGTGTCGCCCTGCACGACGAGCGTCGGGCACACCGTCGCCGCGAGCGCGGCCTCGTCGCGCGGCCGGGGACGCCTCGGTGGGGCGATCGGGTGGCCGAGGATCACGAGCGCGTCGGGTGGCTCTCGCTCGGCGAGGAATGCCGCGATACGGCCGCCGAACGAGCGGCCGACGAGAGCGACCCGCTCGTGGCCTTCGGCGCGTAGCGCGTCACGCGCAGTGCGAAGGTCCGCCATCTCCGAGACGTAATCCTTGCTCGGCCGCGACCCGCGGGTGCGAAAGGTGATCGCCCGCGGCTCGATGCCAAAGCTCTCGAGAGCGGACGTGAGTGCCCGGAGGATCGGCTGCTCCGCGGTGCCGCCGTAGCCCGGGGCAAGGACCGCCGCTCGTTTCAAGCCGGCGGCTTCGGCAGCTTCTGCGCGAGGGCGAGCGATGGGCTCAACAGGTCGCCGACCGCATCGAGGCGAGCCGACATGTTGATCATCGTGAATGCGTCGGGCCGGCCGAGCGAGGCGATCTCCTCCCAGCGAAGCGGTGCCGAGACCGGGGCGCGCCGGATCGGACGAACGCTGTAGGGACCTGCCGTCGACTTCGCGCGCGTGTTCTGCAGGTAATCGATGTAGATCCCCCGCCGCTTCGCCTTACTGAACTCGAGCGTGACGAGCTTCGGCAGCCTCTCCCGTGCGAGCTGGCCTACGCGAAGCGCGAACGCGCGGCTTTCTTCGAAGCTGTACCGGCGAGCGATCGGGACCAGCACATGGATCCCGCGAGACCCCGTCGTCTTTGGGAAGCCGATCAGGCCGAGGTCGTCGAGGACAGCCTTGACAACGTGTGCGACCTCCTTCACGTCGTCCCAGGTCGCACCCTCCGCCGGATCGAGGTCGATCATGACGTTGTCGGGTTTTTCCGGATCGTCGACACGCGCGAGCCGGGGATGGATCTCGATCGCGGTGTAGTTCGCCATCCATACAAGGGTCGCCATGTCGTTGGCGAGGACGTACGCGTTCTCCGGCTCGAGTGGATCCGTCCAGCTCTTGATCCACTCGGGCGTGAAGCCGGGCTTGTTCTTTTGATAGAAGTGGGTGCCGTGGATGCCGTCGGGAAACGGCTTCAGCGTGAGCGGCCGGTCGCGAAGCCAGGGCACCAGGTACGGCGAGACCTCGGTGTAGTACCGGACGAGATCTGCCTTGGTGTAACCATCCTCGGGGAAGAGGACCTTCTCGAGGTTCGTCAGCTTGATGCGTTTGCCCTCGACCTCCAGAACCGACGGGACGCGTGCACCCTGGTCGCCGTTGTCCGACGGAGCGCGGGCCGTCGTCGCCGCGCGCTTGGCGGCCTCCTGCGCCTTTCTCGCCGACTCGCGCCGCTCCTCACCCGTCGCATCACGCGGATCGACGTCCTGGCGAAGGCCGCGATAGGTCGGATGCCGGAGCGTGCCGTCGCGCGTGATCTCCGCATACTCGACCTCGCAGACGAGCTCGGGCAGGCACCATCGCGCCGGCTGATTCGTCCTCGGCTTCGTCGCGAACGGCGACGTCGGTGACTCGTGCTCCTCCAGGATCCGCAAAAGATCGCGAAGCGTTCGCTCGTCGAATCCGGTGCCAACGTGCCCCACCGGCTGGAGCTTGCCATCGCGATACACGCCGAGCAGGAGCGCGCCGAGCGTCTTGGTGCGACCGCCCTGGCCCGCCGTCCATCCGCCGACCACGCACTCCATCGTGCGGAACGCCTTGATCTTCACCCACGCCGGCGAGCGCGCGCCCGGTAGATACATCGAGTCGAGGCGTTTCGCGACGATCCCTTCGATGCCCTGCTCGCGCGCCGCTTCGAAGAGCGCAACGCCGGTGCCGGGGAATCCCTCGCTGCGCCGGATCGAGCCCATCGGGGTGAGAGCCTCGTCGAGCCGCCGCAGACGCTCGCGCAGGGGCTTTCGCGTGAGGTCTTCACCGTCGGCATAGAGGATGTCGAAGACCTCGTAGATGACCGGCGTGGACCGGCGCAGCTTGCGCACGGTGCTCTCGTCGCTCACGTGCATGCGCGGCTGCAGGCGCTGGAAGCTCGGGACACCCTTCTCGTCCAGCGCGACGACCTCGCCGTCGAGGATGGCGTGGTAGGCGCCGGTCAATGCCTCCGCGACCTGCGTGGCCTCCGGATACTGCTTGGTGCAGTCGAGGAGATTCCGCGTTTGGAGACGCACCTCACCGCCGTCGACGAAGGCGATCGTGCGGACACCGTCCCACTTCGGTTCATAAGTGAAGTCCGGCGAGTCGAATGGCTCCTCCGCCGCGGACGCGAGCATCGGCTCGATCTTTGAGAGAAGCGGATCGTTCTTCGGCGGAGTGCCGTGCTTGATCATCAGCCAGTCGCGGCCCTCGTTCTGCTTCGTCTGCACGATGACCCATTCGCCGTCCAGACGCGTGCCCTTCATCTTTATCTTCAGCTCGTTCGGCTTTTCCTCGATGAGCTCGTATGTGCCGGTGTCCCAGATCGTCATCGAGCCCGCGCCGTAACCATCGGGGATCACGCCGTGGAACGTCAGGTACTCGATCGGATGGTCCTCGGTGTGGACCGCGAGCCGCCGCTTTCCCGCCTCGAGGGGCGGGCCATTCGGGACGGCCCACGATGCGAGGATGCCGCGCATCTCGAGGCGAACATCCCAGTGAAGCCGTGTCGCGTGGTGCCGATGCACGACGTAGCGGCGCGTCTCCTGGCCCTTCGGCTGTTTGCCTTTGGGTTCAGGACTACGGCCGAAGTCGCGTTTGCGCTGGTACTCGGTGAGGCTCAATCTGTGGCCTTCGCCATTGTCGGGGAGGTCGCATCGTGACGTCCGCGCCGTTCTCGTCGCTCGTCAAGGACTACCTCGATGAGCGCTACGAGGAATCGCCGACCTGGGCCAGCATGCTCGGCCTCACCGCCTACGACGAGCGGTCGGAGGACCTCTCGGCGGAAGCGTTCCGCCGTCGCGAGGCCGCCGTTCGCGATTGGACCAAGCGTCTGGCCGCGATTCCCGACGATGGCCTCAGCCCGGACGAACGCATCGACCGCGACGTGATCCTGGCGTCCCTGCGTGGCCGGGAGCTCACCCAGCCGCGTCTCGAGTGGAAACGTCAGCCAAATACCTATCTGAATCCCTCGCTCGGCGGAGTCTTCACTCTCTTCCTGCACCGTCTGCGGCCGGAGCGCGACCTGGCCGAGGCGGCGCGCGCTCGTCTCCTCGGCGTCACGCGGCAGGTCGCCGACGGCAAAGCGAACCTGGATTTCGCGCTCGTACCGCGTATCTACGTGGACCGCGCGATTGGACAGGCGAAGGCCGCCGCCCGCTACGCGCTCGAGCTCGTGCCGCAGGAGGTGAAGGATCCGACGCTCCGGCAGAAGGTTGCAGAGGCGGGCGCGACGGCAGCGGGGTCGTTCGAAGACTTTGCCGCGTTTCTCGAGACGAACAAGGCGCGCGCCGCCGGGGACTATGCCATCGGCGAGGAGCTCTACACGGCACTCCTGCGCGAGAAGGAGCTCCTTCCGTACGGCGTCCGCGAGCTTCAGGCTCGCGGACGCGAGCAATATGACCTGCTCTCGAACGAGGCGAACAGGATCGCCGGTCAGATAGACGGAGGCGGCACGTGGACCGAGGTCTGCGAGCGCCTGAACCGGGTGCACGCGCCGACACCCGACGCGATGCGGGCTGAGTACGAGGAGTGGACCGAACGCGCGCGCTCCTTTCTCGCGGACACCGGCCTCGTCACGCTTCCCCCGGGCGAGCGCTGCACGGTCGAACCGTCACCTCACTACCAGCGTCCGATCCAGGCGGTCGCGAGCTACAACCAGCCGCCCGCGTTCAGCGATTCGCTGCACGGCCACTTCTTCGTGCCCTACCCGCCCGACGGAACACCACCCGACGAGGTGCAGAAGCGCCTCGAGGGCAACTGCAGTGCGGGCATCCCCACGACGGCGGTCCACGAGGCCTACCCGGGACACCACTGGCACCTCGTGATGGCGAAGCAGAACCGCTCGTCAATTCGCCGGACGCACTTCACTTCATATTTCGCCGAAGGCTGGGGTCTCTACGCGGAGCGCGTCATGCGCGAGCAAGGCTTCTTCTCCGATCCCCGACACCTTTTGTTCCAGTACGAGGCGACGCTGTTTCGCGCCGCGCGCATCGTCGTGGACACCGCGCTGCACATGAACGAGATGACCTTCGACGAGGCCGTTGATTTCATGGTCAAGAACGGGAACCTCACACCGCCGAACGCGAAGGCCGAGGTCGGACGGTACTGCTCGTGGCCGACGCAGGCGTCGAGCTACCTGACCGGGATGCTTGAGATCATCGACATCCGCACGCGATGGCTCGCCAAGCGCGGGTCGGCGGACCGCGGTGCGCTCCGCGCATTCCACGACGCGATCACGTCGACCGGCTCGATCCCGACCTCACTCGCGGAGCGGGCGATCGCGAGCTAACGACGTGGATCTTCCGCTCTGGGCCCAGATCCTTCTCGTCCTTATCGTGGTCTGGATCGTCGTCGCCGTGGCACTCGTCATCGCCGGTCGCGTCCTCCTCGCGCGCGAGCTCGCGCTCGTCCTTCCGAATCTCGTACGTCTCTTCACCGGCCTGCTTCGCGACGGGCGCGTCCCGATCCGCGCGAAGATCGTGCTTGGACTCGCTACTCTCTGGCTCGGGTCGCCGATCGACCTCATCCCCGACTTCGTGCCGATCGCCGGGCAGTTCGACGATGCGATCGTCGCCGCCCTCGCCCTTCGCTTCGTCCTTCGCACGACTGACGGCGTGGTCGTCCGTGAACACTGGCATGGGGACCCCGCCACGCTCGAACGGCTGCTTCGGATCGTCTCCTGGGGCGGCCGTGGCGCCCCGCGTGCGCTTCCTTGACCTAGCCGTTACGATCGCGCGGCTAGCCGCGCGGAAAAAGCAAAGCGGCTCACGAGGTGATTGGGGAATGCCACGATCGATTTGGAAAGGCGTCATGAGCTTCGGGATGGTCGCCATCCCGGTGCGCCTGTATCTCGCGACCGAGAGCTCCAGCAAGGTGTCGTTCAATCTTCTTTGCCCGGAGCACCGGAGCCGCATCAAGAACAAAAGGTGGTGCGTCGAGGGCGATCACGAGGTTGCGTGGGGCGACGTCGTGCGCGGATACGAATACGAGAAGGGCAACTACGTCGAGCTCACCGACGAGGATCTCGAGAAGCTTCCCCTTCGCTCGAGCAAGGCCATCGATATCACCGGATTCATCAAGGATGAGGAGCTCCCCGGCGCGCTCTATTACCAGTCGGCCTACTACCTCGAACCGGAGAAATCGGCGGAGAAACCGTACGCCCTCCTGAACAAGACGCTCGAGAAGACCGGACGCGTCGCCATCGCGAAGTTCGCGCTGCGCGACCGCGAACGTCTTGTCTCGGTGCGTCCACTCGACGGGGCGCTCCTCATGAACACGCTCCACTGGCCGGACGAGATCCGATCGACGGAGGACCTCGATGTGCCGGAGGACGTGAAGGTCTCGCCGGCCGAGCTCAAGATGGCCGAGAACCTCGTCGGCATGATGGCGAGCGAGTTCGAGCCGTCCGAGTACAAGGACGAGTACAAGCAGGCGGTCCTGAAGCTGGTCGAGGCGAAGGTCCAGAAGAAAGAGGTCATCGAGGCACCCGAGCCCGAGGCGGAGACCACGGTGGTCGATCTCATGTCGGCTCTCAAGGCCTCGGTCGAGAAGGCCAAGAAAGGCGAGGCCAAGACAAAGCGCGCAGCGGCGTCATCCTCGCGGACCGCGCGCAAAAAGGCTTCTTAGGACCGTATCCTCGGCAGGTGCCGTCGCACCAAGCAGAGCGACCGGAGGGCGCCGCTCATCCGACCCTGATCGATGTCGCCGAGGCGACGAGCGCGCTCCCACGGGCGATCATCCCGATGCGCCCACGCTTGGCGGCGCGAGCCTTCAACTCGCCCGAGTACGTCTTCGAGCTGAAGTGGGACGGGATCCGAGCTCTCGCGGCACGTGACGGGAACGGACTTCGCGTGACGGATCGCGCCGGCGGCGATCTGCTTGGGGCGGTGCCCGAGCTGCAGGACCTGCGCCTGCCGGAAGGCATGGTCGTCGACGGCGAGATCGTCGTCTGCGATTCGCGCGGCCGTCCGAGCTACGACCTCCTCGCCGGACGGCTCGGTCCCAAAGCCGCGAAGCGTGGCCGTGGCCCGATCTTCGTGGCGTTCGACCTCGTGTACGCGGAGGGCCGCCCGCTCATCTCGCGGCCACTGGCGGAGCGCCGTGCTCGCCTGCTCGGCGCGGGCATCGGCTCGCGCATCCTCGCGGTGCCGGAGCACCTGGACGACGACGGCGAGCCCTTCCTCGAAGTGGTAGCGGAGTACGGGCTCGAGGGCATCGTCGCGAAGAGGCGGGACGGACGGTACGTGCCGGGCACGCGAACCTCCGACTGGCTCAAGTGTCACGTTACGCCGCGCGCCGACGTCGTCGTCGGCGGACTCGTCGTCGACGAACAGCGGGGCGCACGGACGCTGCTCTGCGGCGTGCGCACCGACGACGGTGCGATCGTTTTTGCGGGCGACGCCTACGTGCCGCCCTTCCTTGGCGAATGGCTCGATGTGGCGACCCGTGATTTTGCGGCCATCGCCTCGCCATTCGCGACGCCGGTCGCCTTGCGCGATGGCATTCGCTTCCTGCGTCCGCGTTTGGTCGCCATCGTCGAGCACGCCGGACTCGAGAACGGAGAGCTGCGCGACGCGCGATTCCGCGGTCTGCGACTCGACGGACACCTGGATGATTGCCGCCGTGACGAGCCGGTGGAGGTCCCGTCCTACCCGCCACACACGACACGAGATCGGCCCCGACTCATCGTTTTGAACAGCCTTCCCTTCCCCGTCTCATAAAGCCTGCAGTGCTCGGGGCTAACGCCCTGCGCTCCGCTGCTCGTAGTGCTCATGGCTAACGCCCCTGCGCTCTGCTCCTTCGGAGTAGTCCTCGCAGCTTCGCTGCTGCGGTCTGCTGAGTCTCCGGCGCTCGTCAGTCCAGTGCTGGACTGACGAGCGCCACCTCAGTAGAATCAGAAAAACCCCGGAGGTCCAGCCCGTGCCGAAGTTCGTGTTCGTGACCGGAGGGGTCACTTCCTCGCTCGGCAAAGGCATCACTGCCGCTTCCCTTGGCCGCATCCTCGCCGCGAGAGGTCTCGCCGTCGCCTCGCTCAAGATGGATCCTTACCTGAACGTCGACCCGGGGACGATGTCGCCCTATCAGCACGGCGAGGTCTTCGTGACCGAAGACGGAGCCGAAACCGACCTCGACCTCGGCCATTACGAGCGCTTCATCGACCGCAATGTCACTCGGGCGTCGAACCTGACCACTGGGCAGATCTACAACTCCGTCATCGCGAAGGAACGGCGCGGCGACTACCTCGGAGCGACCGTCCAGGTCATTCCCCACGTGACGAATGAGATCAAGGAGCGGATCCACAGGGTTGCGCGCGAGCAACAGGCCGAGATCGTCGTCGTCGAAGTCGGCGGGACGGTCGGAGACATCGAATCGCTCCCCTACCTCGAGGCGATCCGCCAGTTCCGCAATGACGTGGGCAAGCAGAACGTGCTCTACATCCATCTGACCCTGCTGCCCCGCGTCGCGACCGGCGAGCTGAAGACGAAACCGACGCAGCACTCCGTGAGGGACCTGCGGGCGATCGGTATCCAGCCGGATGTCGTGATCGCGCGCGCCGATGAGCCGATCGACGACGACCTCCGCGAAAAGATCGCGCTCTTCTGCGACGTGAAGGCCGACAACGTGATCAGCGAGCCCGACGCGTGGTCCATCTACGGCGTGCCGCTGATGCTCGAGGAGGCCGGCCTAGGCAAGATCGTCGTCGAAGAGCTCGGCCTCACCGCCGCGCTTGAGCCGGACCTCAGCGAGTGGAAAGCGCTCACCGACCGTATCCGGGGCGCTCGCATTCCGCTAACGATCGGGCTCGTGGGGAAGTACATCGAGCTGCCGGACGCGTACCTCTCGGTCGCCGAGGCGGTCCGCCACGCCGCGTGGGCGGCCGGGTGCGACGTGAAGCTGCAATGGATCGATAGCGAGCATCTCGAGCGCTCCGATGACGTCGAACCGCTCGTCGGCCTCGACGGCATCGTCGTTCCGGGCGGCTTCGGCTACCGGGGCATCGAGGGCAAAGTGAAGGCGACCCGCTTCGGCCGCGAGCGCCGTGTGCCGACGCTCGGCCTCTGCATGGGCATGCAGTGCATGGTCATCGAGCTCGCGCGCTCGGCTCTCGGTACGGATGACGCCAACTCGACCGAGTTCGACGCGTTCACGCCGCATCCGGTGATCGATCTCCTGCCCGAACAGCGCGACATCGGCGACAAGGGTGGGACCATGCGGCTTGGGAGTTACCCGTGCGTCCTCGAGCCCGGATCGGTCGCCGCGCGCTCATACGGACAACCGATCGTGCTCGAGCGCCATCGTCACCGCTTCGAGTTCAACAACGCCTACCGCGAGCTCTTGCAAAGCCGTGGCATGCGCTTCACGGGCCTCTCGCCGGATGGACGGCTCGTCGAAATCGCCGAGATCCCCGATCACCCGTTCTATCTGGGGACGCAATATCACCCGGAGTTCAAGTCGCGTCCCAACCGGCCCCACCCCCTGTTCGTTTCGTTCATCGAGGCCGCGATAGCGTTCGCGCGCTCGAACGGGCGTGCCACCGAATCGGCACCCCGACTGCAGGAGTTGCCGACGACATGAAGCTTTTCCTCGATACGGCAATCTACGAAGAGATCCAGCAGGGAGCGACCTGGGGGGTCATCGATGGCGTGACCACGAACCCGACGCTCATCGCAAAGGCCGGCCACGACCACGAGGAACAGGTCAAACGGATCTGCCAGATCATCGGCAACGTTTCGGCGGAGGTCGTGTCCGAGAAGACCGAGGACATGATCGTCGAGGGCCGGCGGATCGCGGCATGGCACAAGAACGTCATCGTCAAAGTCCCCCTCACGCCGGAAGGTCTGGCCGCCGGAAAGGTCCTGGCTGGTGAGGGCACCCGGATCAACGTGACCCTCTGCTTCTCGGTCAATCAGGCGCTCCTCGCGGCTGCGATCGGTGCGTACATCGTCAGCCCCTTCGCCGGACGGCTCGACGACATCAATGAAGACGGCATGCGCGTCGTCGCCGACATCGTTGCCGCATACCGGCAGCAGGAGATCAAGACGAAGGTGCTCGCGGCATCGATCCGCAACCCGATGCATGTGACACAAGCTGCGCTCGCCGGCGCCGACATCGCGACGATGCCATTCGGGGTGCTGAAGATGCTGTTCCTGCATCCGCTCACCGAGGCTGGGCAGAAGAAATTCCTCGAGGACTACCGGAAGACGCAGGAAGCCAAACCGATGCCGAGCGCGCGACCGGAGACCGCGGCCAAGCGCTAGCGGCGGGGTGCTTCGACGAGCAGCATGTCGCGGAGGTCCGCGTTCGCCACGCCACAGAGATCGAGCACGCAGAGTGTCAGAGCTGCGACGTCTGATTCCGCGCGTCCCGTCTTGATGACCTGGTCGGTCGCGTAGATCGTCTCGTACGCGCGAACGACGTCCGCGCGCGTCACGCGGCGCGCGAAAGCGGTGGCCCGCTGGATCGCATACGGACTCGAGCGAATTGCCTTGGCCATCCGCTCGGCATCGGCGCTCGACCGCATCGCCGAAGCGAACAGAAGCACTCGAAATTGCCACAGCAGCAAAGCGAGGATCTGCTGGACCGCGTTGCCGTCGGCGAGAAGCCGTTCGAGCGTGGCAACGGCGGTACGAGAGTCTTTGCGGACGACCGCCTGGGTCAGTTCGAACACGTCCGCTTCGATCGCGCCGCTCACGAGGGTCCGCACGTCTTGTGCGGTCACCGTCGCCTGATTTGTGTACGCCCCGAGTTTCTTTATCTCCTGCTCGATGCGCTCCGTGTCACCGCCCACAGCCGAGGCGAGCGTGCCCACCGCGTCTGGCTGGAGCTTGACTCCGTGCAGGCGCGCGCGAGCCGAGATCCAACCCGGCACGTCGACCGGCCCGAGCCGCTCGATGCGCTCGACGGATCCCCCCGCCGCCTCGACGGCCTCGAGCAGATTCGTGGCAGGAGCGTTCGGCGCTTTCGCACGTTGACCACTCCGTCGCGCCCGTCCGGCCGGCAGACGTTCGACGGAAACGAGAACGAGCGCGGCCTCGCGCGGGAAGGATGCGATCAGGTCGAGCTCCCCGAGCGCCTCAGCGTGGTCGACGATGACGACGCGCGGCTCGTCGAGGACATCGAACAGGCCCTGTGCCTGGCCCGACAGCATGATCGCGCCGGGTGTGTCGAGGCGAGCGTCATGACGGGTGACCCCGAGCAAGGTGCCGAGATGCGGCTCGGCCAATGTGGAGAGATCGGTCGCTCCCGTGGGCGCGCCTGAAAGGAGCGCCGCCACGAGCTCACCCAGCCGGAGGCGCGTGCGGAAGGAATCCTCCCCGTGGAGGAGGAAGACCATTCGCGTGGATACGGACGACAAGCTGGGCGTTGCCACTCTGATCGAGCTCCACCGTGCCGTCGCGGTCGGTGCGGTATGTGGGCACGCGGCCGAGAGCCGCGAGCGTCTCGGCGGTGGGATGACCATACCGGTTCTGAGCGCCGACCGAGATCACGGCAGCGCTCGGTCGGATCGCATCGACAAGTGGGACCGCGTACGCGCTCGCGGCGCCGTGGTGCGGCGGGACGTACACGCGCGTGGCGAGAGAGTTCGGGCTTAACAGAAGATCGGCCTGCGCCTGCTCGGTCGCATCACCCATGAAGAGCATGGAAAACGAGCCCCGCTCGAGGCGCAGCACGAGCGATGGGACATCGACTCGCGGATCGCCGTTCGGCGCGAGGATCGCGAGCGTCGCATCGCCGATATGCATCCGCATCCCGGCGGCGACGGCACGCCTCGGCACGTGCGCACGCCGGATGCGGTCGTTCCAAGCGGTGGCGACCGCGCCAGGGTTCAAGCCGACCGGTTCGATCGCGAGACCCACCTCGTACCGTTCGAGCACGCCAATGAGACCGTCGGCATGATCGGCGTGTGCGTGGGTGAGCGCGACCACATCGATTCGGCGTGTCCACGGTGGCAGGCTCGCGCCGAGCTCGGCGAGAAGACGCGAAGGGTCCGGCCCTCCGTCGATGAGGACCGTTCGACCGTCGAACTCGACGAGGAACGCGTCGCCCTGGCCGATATCCAGCGCACGCACACGGATCCCGGACGGCGGTGGCCATGTCGCGCTCCTAGGCGAACGCTCGGACGACGCGGGAGTCGGACCCTCCCGCCGATGGCTCGTGCGAGCCGTGAGGCGGCCGCCGGGCCGAAGAAGAGCGCCAGTCCGACCGCCGCACCGTAGCCGAGGCCGGCGACCGGACCATCGGGAACGGCGAGCGACGCAAGGGGCAAGCTCGCGGAGGTCTCGACGACCAGCCGCAGCAGGAACGCGAGAGCGTACGCGAGAAGGGCAGGCAGCTGCGCGAGCTCGCCGGACACCATGCCGAGCCCGGCGGTGGCAGCCCCGGCCAACATGAGGGGCGGAAACAGCGGCACGGCCAGGAGGTTCGCGAGCGGCGATACCAGCGACACCCGACCGAACACCGCGGCGATGATCGGAATGGTGGGCAGCGTGGCCGCGAGCGTGGTCGCGAGGCCCGGGCGGATCGCCGCCGGCAGAAACGCGAGCCGCTCTGAGATCGGGTCGCCGAGGTACAGAAGGCCGGCGGTCGCGGTCGCCGACAGAAGGAACCCAACGTCGCCGATCGCTGATGCATCGATGCTGACCATCGTGGCCACTGCCAGCGCGAGCGCATTGTCGGTGGCGGGACGCCGCCCGAACGCGAGCCCGAGGGACGCGACGACCGCCATCACCGCCGCGCGCGCCACGCTGGGTGCGAGCCCGACGAGGACGCTGTACGCGAGCACGCACGCGACGGTCATCCCCGCGGTGATCGCCGGGCGCACGCGGCCGCGCGCGAGGAGCGCGACCGCCGTGGCGACGAGCGTCATGTTGAAGCCGGATATGGCGAGCAGATGGGAGGTACCGCTGCGGGCAAAAGCACTGGCGAGGTCGGCGTCGACGCCAGCGCGCTCGCCGAGGACGATTCCCCGAACGATGCCGCCCTCCGGCTCGGGGATGAGGCGGCGAAGCGGCTCAGCGAGACCCTCGCGCAGCCCGTCGAGTGGACCGGCGTGACGCAGATCGAACCCGGGAAGAGGTCCAAGAAGTGTCGCCACGCCGGAGATCGAGGCGACGAGCGCGGCGGCGCACCAGCACAGCCGGCGCGCGCGATCTGCGCTCGCGACTGCCAGCGTCGCGAAGACAAGGGCCAGCACCAGCGCGAGCCCGACCCCCGCGAGCGGCGCCATCTGGACCGCGAGCGCGATCAGGACCGCGCCCGCTGCCGCGGGAAGAAGCGGCGCCCGAAGGACTGACGTCACCGGACGGCGACCATGTCCTTTATGTCCGCGAAAACTCGTGCGGTAACGAGACCCCGTGTCTGCAGCTCCTCGACGCGCCCGAAGGGATGGCTGCCGCGCGAGCGGACGATCCGCGCCGCAGTCGTCGGCCCGATGCCGGGGAGCGCTTCGAGCTCCGCGGCGGTCGCGCGGTTCACATCGATCTTGAGCTGTGCGTCGCTCCCTGCGCTACCCGAGGGGACCGTCTCACCCGGACGCGGTACGTAGATGCGCTGGCCGTCATGGATCGGCGCCGCCTTGTTGAGCGCGTCGAGGTCGGCTTCGCCGGTCATCCCACCCGCCGCGAGGAGGGCGTCCACAGTCCGCGAGCCCGCTGGAAGCCGGTACACCCCCGGACGCGCTATCGCCCCCGTGACGTCCACGACGATCAGCGGCTCGGGCGAGCGGGTCGGTGCCGGCGTCTCGTCGACGATCGCCACGGCTTGACCATCGCCGCCGTGAAGCCGCGCCGCGGTAAGAAGGACGACCGACAGGATCGCGATCGCAAGGAGGATTAGGACCGGTCTGCGCACTCACGCAGGGTGAGCGGCACGAGTCGTCGTGCATAGGCCTGCAATGCATCAGTGCTGTCGTCATTTCTGACGACAGCCCGTCGTCAATTCGTGCGCCGGCCCTGTTGCTGCTGCTGCATCTGAACGATCGCGACGGGCAGGCCCCCGATGGAGCTGCCGTCGACCTCAAGGTCGAACTTGTGCGTCCCGTAGCTGGTGAAGCTCATGTTGTTCAGCTCGACGATGACGTTCACGTCCTGTCCGGCGACGGCGTGCACCGAGATCTCGGGCGGATTCGGCATCGCCTGCTGCCCGTCCGGCCGCAGCAGGCGCACCTTGACGGTGTGTGCGCCAACCTCGAGCCCGAGGATCGCCACGACGAACATCCGGGGATGCTGCGCCGGTAGCCCGCTGACCGAGATATTGCGGAAGATCCCCATCAGGCTGACCTTCCCATCCTGTCCGACGAGGGCGTGGTCGCACAAGGCGGCGAGCCGGATCTCGGCGGTCACGAGGGCCGCCGCGTGACGAAGTTCACCAGGCGGTCGGGCACAAAGATCGTTCGCCCGGGCTCGCGGCCGTCGAGTGCCGCCTTCACCTTCGGGCTCGCCATCGCAAGCTTCTCGGCGGCCGCTTGCGAGATGCCGGCCGGGGCGGTGATGCGGTCACGCAGCTTTCCATCGATCTGGATGACGATCGTGACCTCGCCCGGGGCCGCGATCGCTGGATCGAACACCGGCCAGGTCTGTCGATGGATCGAGCCGCGCCCGCCGCGGCGCTCCCAGAGCTCCTCAGTCATGTACGGGGCGAAGGGCGCGAGCAGCAGAAGCAGCGTCGCCACGCCCTCGTCGCGGCTCGGACCGGTCGCGCGCTGCAGCGCGTTCGACAGCTCCATCATCGCGGCGACCGCGGTATTGAACGAATAGGTCTGCAGGTCTTCGGTGACCTTCGCGATCGTTCGGTGAACCACCCGGTCGATATCGGGATCTCCGGGGCCCGCCGGCTGAGCCTCGGACTGGGCCATCTCCCAGACTCTGCGCAGGAAGCGATGCACGCCCTCGATACCGGAGGCGTCCCAATCGGCGCCGTCCACCCAGGGACCCATGAACATCATGAATAGGCGCAGCGTGTCGGCGCCGTACTTCTCGACATACACGTCGGGGGTCTCGACGTTCCCGCGCGACTTCGACATCTTGCGGCCCTTGAACACGATCGTGCCCTGATAGCGGAAGCGCAGCGCCGGCTCGTCGAACCACAGCTCCCCCATATCTCGGAGCGCCTTGGCCATGAAGCGCATGTAGAGAAGGTGCAGGATCGCGTGCTCCACACCGCCGGTGTATTGCTGCACCGGCAGCCATTTCCTTCCGAGCTCCTCGTTCATGAACGCCTCGTCGTGCTTGGGGTCGACGTAGCGGTACATGTACCAGGAGGAATCCACGAACGTGTCCATCGTGTCGGTATCGCGGCGCGCCGATCCCCCGCACTTCGGACATGTCGCGTTCACAAACGACGCGACGTGGCTCAAGGGCGAGCCGCCCCGTCCGGTGAATTCGACGTCGCGCGGCAGCACCACCGGGAGCTGCTCGTAAGGTACCGGGACCGCGCCACAGCGTTCGCAGTGCACGATCGGGATCGGCGTGCCCCAGTAGCGCTGGCGAGAGATCAGCCAGTCATGGAGCCGGTAGGTGACCGAGGGCCCGCCGATGCCACGCTTCTTCGCTTCGGCGCCGACCGCGGCTTTCCCCATCTCGCTGCGCATGCCAGTGAACGGGCCGCTCCGCACCATGACGCCCTCGCCGACGTACGGCGCCTCGAGCGCCGAGTGCTCGGCGCCGTCGGGGCTGATCACCTCGCGAATCTCCAGTCGGTGTTTCTTCGCGAAGGCGAAATCGCGCTCGTCGTGACCGGGCACCGCCATGATCGCGCCCGAGCCGTAGGTGGCGAGCACGTAGTCGGCGATCCAGATCGGAATCCGCTCCCCGGTGAATACGTTCCGCGCGAACGCGCCGGTGTCGACACCGGTCTTCTCACGCTCCGCCGCGGCACGCTCGATATCCGCCATGTTGCGAGCGTGCTGGACGTATCGCTCGACCTCGGCGCGGCGTTTCGGCGTCGCGATCTTCGCGATGAGCGGATGCTCCGGCGCCAGCACCATGAATGTGGCGCCGCAGATCGTGTCCGGCCGCGTCGTAAAGAAGCGGATCTCCTCGCCGGGGTGCCCTTCGACCGGGAACGCGATCTCGGCCCCCTCGGACCGGCCGATCCAGTTCGTCTGTAAAACACGTACGCGCTCCGGCCAGTCCAGACCGTCGAAGCGCAGCAGCTCGTCCGCGTACTTGGTGATCCGGTAGAACCACTGCGTCATCTGCCGCTTCACGACTGGCGTGTCGCAACGCTCGCACCGGCCGTTGATCACCTGCTCGTTGGCCAGTACCGTCTCGTCGCGCGGACACCAGTTGACGGGGGCGTCGGCGCGGTAGGCGAGCCCTTTCTCGTAGAGCTTCAGGAACATCCACTGATTCCAGCGGTAGTACTCCGGGTAACAGGTCACGACCTCGCGCCGCCAGTCGATCGCGGCGCCCATCCGATTGAATTGCTCGCGCATGTGCGCCATGTTCTTTTCGGTCCATACCGCCGGATGGAGCTTTCGGTCGATCGCCGCGTTTTCGGCGTTGATCCCGAAAGCGTCAAAACCCATCGGAAAGAGGACGTTGTGACCGCGCATGCGCAGGAAACGCGCGGCGGCATCCGGCGGCGCGAAGGCGTACCAGTGCCCCACGTGGATCTCGCCCGAGGGGTACGGGAACATCGTCAGGAAGTAGAAGTTCGGCTTATCCGAAACGTCCGGCGTGCTGTGGAGGCCGGACGAGGCCCAGCGCTCGCGCCACTTCTCTTCGATGGCGGCAGGCGTGTAGCGATCGATCTTCTTTTCCACTTCGCTCGTCAACTCGACCTCCTTTCAGCAAACAAAAAAAGTCTTCCATCCAAGGGGACGAAAGACCTCCGCGGTACCACCCCAATTGAGAGCCGGTGTCCTAGTGGAGCTGGCGGGATTCGAACCCGCGACCCCCACACTGCCAGTGTGATGCGCTCCCACTGCGCCACAGCCCCGATGCTCTCCGCTCGAGCACGCTGATAACGGGCGTGACCCCGGCGAGGGCTAGCCGCCTAGCGGTTCGCACCCGCGGCTCCCGGGCGAGTTCCGCGCTCCTGCGACGCCGGCTTGCACCTGCCGCCGGCTCTCTTTTGTCGAGGAATTTCGCGTACTGCTCCCGTTCGTGGCCGTTGGCTCAAAAGTATACGGACTAAGGCCCCTCAGGCTCGCGCCGCATCGACACCGATTGCAAGACGCCGAGCGCGAAGCAGACCGAGACGAGCGAGCTGCCGCCGTGCGAGATGAACGGAAGAGGGATACCGGTCACCGGCATGAGCGAGATGGCCATGCCGACATTCACCAGGATCTGGAAGACAAGCATGGTCGCCACGCCGCCACCGATCAGCATCCCGAAGGGGTCCTTCGCGCGGAGCGCAACGCGGAGCGCTGCGACGAGCAGCACGATGTAGAGCGCGAAGAGAATGACCGCGCCGGCGAAGCCCAAGTCCTCGGCGAGGCCGGAGAACACGAAATCGGATTCGGCGATCGGTAGATAGCCGAGCGGCGACTGCGTCCCGGCGGTGAGGCCTTTGCCGGTGGCACCCCCCGATCCGACCGCGATGAGCGACTGGATAATGTTCCAGCCCGCGCCCTGCGGATCGGAGTACGGATCGAGGAACGCGGAGAGCCGCGCGCGCTGGTAGTCCTTGAGGAGCGCCCAGACAAGGGGGAACGACGCGGCGGCGATCGCGACGAGCGCCACGAGCTGCCAGATCCGTGCACCGGCGAGGAACGCGATGCCGAAGAAGATCGCGATGAACACAAGACTCGTGCCCAGGTCCGGCTGCCGGTAGACGAGCAACACAGCGGGGGCGAGCAACGCAAGCCCGACCAACATCGTGAGCGGGGACCCAATCGATGCGCGCCGGTCGGCGAAGAATTTCGCGAGCACGATGATCATCAGGACCTTCGCGACCTCGCTGAACTGGAACGAGAGGCCTCCGATGTTGACCGAGCGCTGCGCGCCGAGGCTCGAACTGCCGATCGCGAGCACCACCGAGAGGAGCCCCAGCGTGAAGACGTACAGCAGCGGAGCGAACGCGCCCAGCCAGGCGTAGTCGAAGAGCGCGATCGCGGCCATCGCGGCCATACCGACTGCGGCCCAGATCGCGCCGCGGATCACGAACTGCATGGGATCGCCCGTGAACGTCCGCGTTTCGGCGGTCGTCGAGTACGTCATCACGAGGCCGTACCCGATGAGCAACAGGGTCACGATGAGCAGGATCGGGTCGATCTGGGTCCAGCGGCGCGGAGCCGGCCGGTCATGCAGCGGGGTCGCGGGACGCGGCAAGGCCATTGCTCGGACGCTCATTTGTTCGGCCCGAGGTATTGCTCGAGGATCCGCTGGGTCATCCCGACGGCCGGGTTCAGACAAAGCTCGCAGAGCGATTTCGAAGAGTCGTACGTGAAGATCGCCATGGCGATCTGCGCGGTGGGGTCCGTGTTGTCTGCCTGCGGGACGAACGAGACGAACCAGTTGTGGAACCCGAGCTTGTTGCGACCGGCGCTGTCCTTGCCGGCCGAGGCGCCGAACTCCGCGGTGCCGGTCTTGCCGGCGATCGGGATCTTCAGGTTCGGCATGTAGGCGTGACCGATCGTCACCACGCGCCGCGCCGCCTCGCGGATGAGGCGGAGGTTTTCCTGGGTCATGTCGAGCTTCTGCGACGTCCACTGTGGAATCGGCAGGGTCTTGCCTGCCGCGTCGGTCACCTGCTTTAGAAGATGCGGCTGCCAGAGCGTGCCACCGTTCGCGACAGAGGCGTACGCGTTCAGAAGCTGCAGGGGGGTGACTGCGACGAAGCCCTGCCCGATCGCCTCCTGATACGTATTGCCGATCGTCCATGGTTCATCGAAGGTCGCGATCTTCCACTGCGGGTCGGGCATGATTCCGCCATCCTCGCCCGGGAGGTCGATCCCGGTCGGTGCGCCGAACCCGAGCATGCGAGCGTACTTCGCGATCGCGTCGGGACCTACCCCGTGAACATTCGGCGCAAAGGGAGTCCCGGCAGCCAACGTGTAGAAGTAGATGTCGCTCGAGTGCGCGAACCCGTGGACGAAATCGAGCGACCCGTGGGCTCGCCAATCGTAGAACGTCGTGCCCGAAACGCTGAACGAGCTTGCGGACACGTTGACTACGGTGTCCCTCGTCGCGGTGCCCGCGGACAACGCAGAGAGCCCGGTGACCATCTTGAAGGTCGAGCCCGCCGGGTAGCGGTCACCGATGGCCTTGTTCACGAGCGGATGGCGGTCGTCTGCGTTCAGTGCGGCGAGCTCCGCGGTGCTGATGCCGCGCGCGAACATGTTGTTGTCGTATCCGGGGATGGACACCATCGCCAGGATCTCGCCGTTCTGTGGATTGATCGCGACGCCGACCGCTTGCGTGAACTTGTCCTCGTCGACGCCCTTGCGGAGCTCGGCATCGAGGAGCTTCTGCAAACGGTCGTCGATAGTCAGCGAAACGGTGTTGCCGACGGTCGCCCGCTGGAGCGCGAGCGTCTTGATCTCGCGCTGAGCGGCGTCCCGCTCAATCTCGCGCCAGCCGTACGTCCCGCGAAGAAACTGCTCGTAGACGTCTTCTATCCCGGTACGTCCGACGTCATCGTCAGGGAGATAGCCACTGTCCTTAAGCTTCGCGAGCTCCTGTTCGGTAATCGGGCCGGTGTAGCCGATCACCGGCGCGTACAGCGTGCCGTCGACATAGAAGCGAATGCTCTCCGGGTCGACCCGGACACCGGGGAAGAGCTCGGCGCGCTCCGTCACCACGAGGGCGATCTCGCGAGGCACCGGCGTCTTGGAGATGCGCACCGGCTCGTACGGATTGCGAATTCGCTGTGCGCGGATGACATCGCCGATCGCATCGCTCGGGAGATCGAGGAGCGCGGCGAGCCGCTGCGAGAGCTCGTCTTCGCGCGTGCGTGAAAGGTCGACGGGGATCACGCTGATCGCAAATCCCGGGATGTTGCGCGCCAGGACGTACCCGTTGCGGTCGACGATCCCACCGCGCTCGGCGGGTACCGGCAACCGCACGATGCGGTTCTGCTCGGACAGCTGGTGGTAATAGTCCCCACGGACGATCTCGAGGTCGTAGAGCCGCGCCGTGAGGGTCGAGAAGATCACGACGATAGCTACGCCGAAGGCGATGAAGCGCCGGACCGATACAAAGGCCCGCGACGGCTGTCTCACCAGACTCCTAACGCCCCCTGCTTCTCGGTGGCGCGGCGGAGAAGTCGCGCAACGGGATATATCGCGAGCGCCAGCAGCCCGGTGTAGAGGGCACTCGCCACCGCTGTCCCCGCTGCGAGCGGTGCTGAGGAGATGCCCGCCCCGGTGACCGCGAGGATGCCGACGTAGATGAGGCCTGCTGCCAACGCGGCCAGGCCGACAAGAACCGCCCCTGGGAGGATCGGCGTGGGACGTCCGGGACCGCCTTCGCGAAGGCCCACCGCGGCCACGGGCGGTAGTGACGCGAGCGCGAACGCGCCCAGGGGCCCTCCTGAGATCAGATCCGAGACGACTCCACCGAGGAAAGCCCACCACACTCCCTCGCGCGCGCCGGCCGCGATCGACCACGAGGCAGCCACCAATATCGGTAGCGACGGACGAGCGCCGCCCACGGCGATGAGCGGCGCAACGGTTCCCTGGAGAAGAGCGGCCGCGAGCGGGATCAGGACGCCGAGAACAAAACGCATCGTTCCCCCTTCGCGGGACCACGTCGCGGTGGACACGCCTTCGTTCGCTGTCCGCTCAGGAGTGCGCGCGCCGCCCCAGCGCGCGGGCCGGCGCTGTGGGCGTGGGATGCTGGACCTCGAGCTCCTGTTCGAGCTGCGGGAACGGATCCTCGTCGCGGAGCTTTGCGCCAACGTAGATCAGGACCAGCCGGAGCGTCGCGGCGACGGGCACCGCGATGAGGACGCCGAGCAGACCGTACAACGCGCCACCGGTCAGCAGCGAAAAGATCACGACGGCGGGATGTAGCTTAACGATCCGGCCTATGACCAGCGGGATCACGAAGTAGTCCTCCGAGTGCCGAAGAACCGTGTACATCGCCGCGACGATCGCGACGTACCAGATTTGCGAGAGGCCCCAGGGCGCCGGGTGCCCCAGAGCGACGAGGCAGGCAATGGCGCCCGCCGTGATCGGCCCAACGATCGGGATCACTTCAAGCACGCCTGTCATGAGCGCCAGCAGCAACGCGAAAGGCAGTTGCAGGATCGACAGGCCCACAAACGTTACGGTCGACATCACACCGATGAGGAACATCTGCCCTCGCACGTAGCGGCCGAGGAGCGTGTTCACCTGCGCAAAGAGTGGAATGAGTTCATTGCGCTGGCTCGCCGGAAGAATGCGGCGGAACCACTGAAAGAGACGTGGGGCGTCACGCAGAAGGAAGAACGTCGCGATGAGGAAGACCAGAAGCTCGAGCAGGAAGTGACCGAAGCCGACTATGAATGGGACCGCGCCGCGAGCAACCATCTGGGTGAGGTCGCCGATTCCTCCAACGTTGGCGATCAGCGCATCCAGGTCTTCGAGTCCGACCTGGTCGGCGGTCTCGGCAAGGGTGTTCTGCGCATTGGCGACGAGGGTTGGCAGTGTGCGTTGGAGCTCGCGCACCTGATCGATCGCCAGCGGGACCAGAAGCCGGCCGCCCCCAATTATGGCTGCGAGGAGCCCGAGGAACACGATCGCGGCCGCTGCGGTCCGGGGAAGGGAAAGACGGCGCTCGAGGAGAGCGACCACTGGGAGAAGCACGTACGCCAACACGCCCGCCCAGACAAATGGCCGCACGATGTCTCCGGCGCGATAGACGATGTAGAGCGCAGCGAGCGCGAATAGAGCGACGACGACGCGCTTGGTCGTACTGCTCCAACGGGCTCCCATGGCTGTCGCTGGATTATCAGCCCGCCCGGAGGGTTGGTGGGGTCCGATCGGTCGCTACCTCGCTATCTAAAATGGTTGCAGAGGGACCGCCGGGGAGTCGTGACGAAACCCAATTGCCATGTGGTCGCAGGGCCCCTCCTCGGCTAGAATGGAGGGCACGAACACTCCCCTCCGGCCCCCAGTTTTACCCAGTTTCCTCAGGATGTTTCACGTGTGACAAGGCCGACCGGATGACGGTTCTTGTCGTGAGCAATCAAAAGGGCGGAGTCGGAAAAACGACCACAGCAATCAGCCTTGGAGCTGCCCTCGTCGAACAGGGTGAGAGGGTCCTAATCGTCGATTTGGATCCTCAAGCGAACGCCACAAGCGGGCTCGGAGTTAGCAAGGCCCCGCCGAATCGTGTTTACGGCCTCATTTTGAAGGAGCGACCAATAGAGGACTCGATCGTGCCAACTGGGCTGAGGGGCCTCGACATCGTCCCCTCCGGTCCTGATATGGCCGGAGCCGAGGTCGAGCTCGTCCCGCTGATGGCGCGCGAATATCGCCTTCGCACCGCTCTGCGGGCGGCGCGAAACTACGACACGGTACTGGTCGACTGCCCGCCGTCGCTTGGGCTTTTGACGGTCAACGCCCTTGCTGCTGGAGACGCCGTCATCATCCCCGTGCAGTGCGAGTATTACGCGCTCGAGGGTCTCGCGCAGTTGCTCTCGACCATCGAAGCGGTCCGCGCTCGCCTTAACAATCACTTGGAGATTCTGGCGATCGTCTTGACGATGGAGGATCGGCGCAATCGACTCTCCCTCCAGGTAATCGATGAGGTCCGCAGGCACTTTCCCAGCCTTGTAGCTGACGCCCGAATCCCTCGGGCCGTTCGACTCGCGGAGGCGCCCAGCCATGGTCTTCCAATCTCGATCTACGACCGCCGATCCGCAGCTGCGCAGGCCTACGACGACCTGGCGCGTGAGGTCTCGGCGCGGCTCCGGGCCCGCGCGCCGATCGCTCTCGGTGGAGCGATCGCCTGATGGCGCGTAGCGGTCTGGGCCGCGGCCTCGACGTTTTGCTTGGGCAGGCTGCTGCTGTTGCCACGCCCGTCGTCGACCGTCCGTCGACGAGCGAGATCCCGCTGGAGCAGGTGCGGCCAAATCGCCATCAGCCACGGAGCGCCTTCGACCCGGAGGGCCTCTCGGAGCTCGCCGCTTCGATTTCTCGCCACGGCGTGCTGCAACCAATAGTGGTATCACAGGACGGCGCCGGCTATGAGCTCGTGGCCGGCCACCGGCGGGTCCTCGCGGCAAGACTCGCCGGTAGGACCACAATTCCGGCGGTCATTCGCGACGAGATAGGGGACCGGCTCGAACTGGCTCTCATCGAGAATCTGCAGCGTTCCGATCTCAACGCCATCGAGGCGGCTCGCGCCTACAAGCTGTTGATGGAGACGTACGACCTTACCCAGGAGCAGCTCGCCGAGCGGCTGGGGAAATCGCGCTCCTCCGTCGCCAACATGCTGCGAACCTTGTCCGCACCGCAAGCGCTCCAGGATGCGGTCATAGAAGGCAAGATCGCCGAGGGTCATCTCCGGGCTCTCCTACCGCTACCTCTTTCGGATGCGCTTCAGGCACTGGCGAGCGTGATCAGCAGGGGCCTGTCGGTTCGTGAAGCCGAGGCCCTCGCGCGAAAGATGGTCCACCCGACGCGCCGCGGTCGGACGCGACCTCGGCTCCGCGGTGGCGATCCGGACCTCAGTCAAGTCACCACCGAGCTCCGCGCGGCGCTCGGCACGAAAGTGGAGATCCTGCGCGGGCGACGCGGCGGGCGCATCGCGATCCAGTTCTACTCCGACGAGGATTTCGAGCGTCTCTACGAGATCCTCGTGCGGGCCGGGAAGGTCTGAAGGTGGCCGTAAGGAAAGACATACCGGGGGGCGACCGGCGCAAGCGCCGTCCGACCGCGGTGCCGTCCTACGGCGCGGGCGATATCCAAGTGCTCGAAGGCCTTGAGGCAGTTCGTCGTCGACCGGGCATGTACATCGGGACGACGGATCTTCGCGGCCTGCACCACCTCGTCCGCGAGGTGCTCGACAACTCGATCGATGAGGCGATGAACGGAACGTGCGACCGCATCGATCTCTGGATCCACAAGACGAACGAGATCACCGTGGCCGACAACGGCCGAGGAATCCCCGTCGGCCCCCACCCGACCCAAAAGGATGCGAAGGGCAAGCCCATGGACGCGCTCCAGGTCGTGATGACCATCCTTCACGCCGGCGGGAAATTCGGCGGAGCCGGGTACAAGGTCACGGGCGGACTACACGGCGTGGGCGTTTCGGTGGTGAACGCTCTCGCGTCGGAAATGGTCGTAGAGGTCCATCGAGACGGGAAGCTGTTTACGCAGTCATACGAGCGCGGGAAACCTACGGGTGCGGTCCGCGCGATCACGAAGCCCCAGCTGCCGCTGCCGCCGTCAGTGCCTTGGCGCCAGCCGGCGCGCGTCACGGGGACGGTCACGCGCTTTGCGCCGGACAAAGAGATGTTCCCGGTGATCGAGTGGGACACCACGATCATCACGCAGTGGCTGCGCGAAACCGCTTACCTGAACAAGCGTCTTTGGCTGTCTTTGCACGACGAGCGCAACGGGTCGGAAGAGAACTACTACTTCGACGGTGGCGTCATCAGCTTCGTCCGCCACCTTAATCGGTCGCACGAGAACCTACACCCGAAGCCCGTCTATGTCGAGCGCACATTCGAAAACAACACCATTGCGGAGGTCGCGCTCCAGTACAACGACACCTTCGCCGAAAAGGTGTACACGTTCGCGAACAACATCAACACCATCGACGGTGGCGCGCACCTGACCGGCTTCCGGACCGCGCTCACCCGAACGATCAACGCGTACGCGCGAAAGAGTGGGGCGCTGAAGGATCCAGACCCGAACCTGACGTCCGATGATGTCCGCGAGGGGCTCACCGCGGTCATCAGCGTGAAGATCCGCGAACCGCAGTTCGAAGGGCAGACGAAGACGCGCCTCGGCAACGCCGAAGTGGCGGGCCAGGTCGCGACGGCCGTGAACGACGCCCTCGGTCAGTACCTCGAGGAGAACCCCGCCGACGCGAAGCGCATCGTGGAGAAGTGCCTCACCGCGTTCCGGGCGCGGGAAGCGGCGCGCAAAGCACGCGATCTCGTGCAGCGCAAGGGTGCGCTCGATGGCTTCTCTCTGCCCGGAAAACTCGCCGACTGCTCGGAGCGCGACCCCGAAAAGTGCGAGCTCTTCATCGTCGAGGGTCCGTCCGCCGGCGGCAGCGCGAAGGGCGGCCGAGA
Source organism: Chloroflexota bacterium (assembly GCA_005883775.1). Classification (GTDB taxonomy): domain Bacteria; phylum Chloroflexota; class Limnocylindria; order P2-11E; family P2-11E; genus 3-1-20CM-2-70-9. Next base: position 42,254 of record VBEU01000049.1, read on the forward strand.
CCGGCGAACCCAGGCGATCCTTCCGCTCCGCGGCAAGATCCTCAACGTCGAGAAGGCACGAGCCGACAAGATGCTGGGCAACGAAGAGATCAAGGCGCTCATCACCGCGCTCGGCACCGGGATCGGGGACTACTTCGACATCAAGAAGCTTCGTTACGGCCGGACGATCCTTCTGTGCGATGCCGACGTCGACGGTTCGCACATCCGCACGTTGCTCCTGACCTTGCTGTATCGGCACTTCCGCCCGCTCGTGGAAGACGGCCGGATCTACATCGGCCAGCCACCTCTCTACCGGCTGCAGCTGGGCAAAGAGGTTCGCTGGGCCTATTCGGACCACGAACGGGACAAGTCGATCAAG
>VBEU01000083.1 GCA_005883775.1 Chloroflexota bacterium
TCCAGTAGCTTTGGGCGAGAGCGCGCGCTTCGCGCAGCAACCGTTCCGTGTCGGTCTCGGTGACGACGACCGCGGCGCCGCAACGCGGCTCGTCGGCCCAGGCATAGCCGATCCACACGGCAGCGTCGATGATCCCGGGCTGCGCCTCGATCGCCGAAAGGCGCCCGTAGATGCCGCGCGCCGGCTCGTCCCGCGTACTGGCCCGTTCGCCCGGCAGCAACACCGGAACGCGCACCCACGCTTTCCGCGGACCCACCCCGTCCCGTAGGCAGCGCACGAGATTCGCGACTGCCCGAGTCCTCGTGAGTGGGGCGTCCTCGTGCGGCGACATCCGGTGCGATGTCGCGAGGTCGAGCACCCCGATGAGGCGGCGCGACATGTTCCCGTGGGGATCCATCGACGCGGATACGAGCGCATCGGTTCCGATCATGTCGCGCACGGTCGACGCGAAATCGCCCTCCGCGTCCGTCAGGCCGACGACGCTCATCGCTCCGTGAATGTCGAGGAGCACCCCGTGCACCGGGAGGACGGCGCGTAGCCGTGCGATGAGCTCGGTTTTGATGGACTCGTAGAACTCGCGCTCGACCGCGCCACCCGGGAGCGCGCGAGCGTGTACGAGAGGCACCCACTCGACATCACGGGGAAGGTCGGGGTATCGCGCAAGAAGCTCGTCATCGCGCAATACGGTGAAATCAGTGGGTCCGCTGCGATGTGGTGAGAACGTGCTCGACTCGATGCTGATGCCGCCGATCGCGACCCTAGGCCGCGTTCGAGGGCCCCTTCGCAGCTCCTGTCTTTTCACCTTCCGCGGCCGCGATGACGGTCAGCCGGCAGACTCCGATGTCGATGGTCTGGCCCGCCGCAACGCGCCGGGGTGCAGCCAGCTTCGTCCCGTCGATCCACGTGCCGCCCATGCTTCCGAGATCGCTCAACCAGTACGAGCCCTGCTTGTAGGTGATCTTCGCGTGCTTGCGCGAGACGGAAAGATCGGCGAGCTGGATGGTGCTCTCCGGTCCGCGACCGATCGTCGCGCCGGACTTTGTCACTTCGAACGTCGATCGCGAGCCGCGCTCGCTCTCGAGCCGCAGCGTGAGGCCCCCCGGTCTCGCGACCGGAGGCACGGGCTGATCGTCCAGGGCTTCTTCGGAGATCCGAGCTTCCTCGGGGGTCCGAGCTTCCTCGCTCGGAGCTGGCGCCTCCACGGCAACGGCGACCACGCCGACGGCGCTTGCCGGTGCCTCCTCGGAAGGTGGGAACTCCTCGAAGAGCGGAAGCCTCTGGGCTGTTTGGGCTTCGGCGGTTTCGGGGGCGGGTTCAGCCGGTATCGGCGTTGCCGCGTCCTGTGGTGCGGGGGCGGTCGCCCTCCTCGGCTCGAAGAGAGCCTTGATCCTCGCGAGGAGCCTCTGGGTCCCGCTCACCGGCGCACCTCCTCGGTCCACCACCTTACGCCCTGGCTTAACGCCGAACAGGAGATCCAGATACGCGGGCTGGGCGATTCAAGGCGCGCCGCCGCAAAAGGTCGCTCGCCCGCCGGAGGGATAATGCGGCCGGTCGCCCAGTTGAGTCTTCTTGAGTCTTCCCGTTCCTGATCCTGGTGATCGCGGTCATGAGCATCCTCGGGCCCGCCCTGACCAACCTCTACATCGCGGTCGGCGTGGTCAGCCGGATCCCATACGCGCGCATTACGCGGGGCACGACACTCGCGACGCGGCACGTGGGGTATGTGCTGGCGGCCCGTACGATCGGCTGCTCGTCGGCGTCGCGCTCAGCCTGATCGGCGACGGTCTCGCCGAGAGACGCGGAGGCTGATTCCATGAAGCTCCTGATATGGGGCGCCGGCGCGATCGGCGGGACCATCGGTGCGCACCTCGCGCGCGCGGGACACGACGTCACGTTCGTAGACCGCGTTCCGGACCACGTCGTTGCGATCAACGGAGCGGGACTGCGCATCGAAGGTCCGCTCGCCCAGTTCGTCGCCCGGGCGCCGGCCTTCGTGCCGGATGACCTCATCGGCGAGTTCGAGCACGTCGTCCTCGCGGTGAAGGCACAGGACACCGCCGACGCGACACGCGCGCTTGCGCCGCACCTGAGCCGAGACGGGTACGTCGTCTCGGCGCAGAACGGGTTGAACGAGCTCGTGATCAAGTCCATCGTCGGCGACGCCCGCACGATGGGCTGCTTCGTCAACTTTGGAGCCGACTACCTCGAGCCCGGGGTGATCCAGTACGCCGGTCGCGGCGCCGTCGTGCTCGGCGAGATCGACGGACGGGTGACCCCGCGCATCGGCAAGCTCCACCGCGCTTTCCTCGACTTCGACGACGCCGCCATCGTGACGACGAACATCTGGGGTTACCTATGGGGCAAATTGGCCTACGGCGCCCAATTGTTTGCCACTGCTCTGACGAACGACTCGATCGCAGACGCGCTCGCCGATCCGAGCTATCGCGACATCTACATCGAGATCGCGCGCGAGGTGATGCGGGTGGCCCGAGCGCGACACATCACGCCGGAGGGTTTCAACGGCTTCGATCCGCACGCGTTCGCACCGGACGCGGACCGGGCGATCGCACAGCGTTCGCTCGACGAGATGGTCGCGTTCAACCGCAGATCGGCCAAAACGCACAGCGGCATCTGGCGCGACATCGCCGTGCGCAGGCGACGAACCGAGACCGATGCGCAGCTCGGCCCGATCGTCATGCTCGGCGCGGAGGCCGGCGTGGCGACACCACTGGTCTCGCGGCTGATCGAGCTGATGCATGAGGTCGAAGATGGCAAACGACCGCAGAGCCACGCGACCCTCGATCTGCTCAAAGCCACCGCGCTCACCGGATGACGCCGCTCGAATATCTGTCGGCGCATCACGACCGAATCCTCGACGAGCTGATCGAGTTCGCACGCATCCCGAGCGTGAGCACCGACCCTCACTACGCCAAGGACACGGCGCGCGCCGCGGAGTGGGTCGCCGCGCAGCTGCGCCAGGCCGGTCCCATCGACGTCCGGACGATCGCGACGGCGGGCCATCCGGTCGTCTACGGCGAGTGGCTTGGCGCACCGAACGCGCGGACGATCCTGGTCTACGGCCACTACGACGTGCAGCCGCCCGATCCGCTCGAGCGCTGGCGGAGCGACCCGTTCGGACCCGAGCTGCGCGACGGCCGTCTCTATGGACGCGGGGTGTCCGACAACAAAGGCCCGATGCTCATCCCGCTCAAGGTCGCCCAGGCCTTCTTCGCGACGCGCGCCGCGTTGCCGCTCAACGTGAAGTTCGTCTTCGAGGGTGAAGAGGAGATCGGCAGCCGGAACCTCGAGCCGTTCCTCGCCGCGAACACGCAGCTGCTGCGGGCCGACTCCGTTCTGTCGGCCGACGGCGCCATGTGGCGGAACGACGAACCCTCGATCACCGTAGGGTCCCGCGGCGTCTCTGCGCTCGAATTCAGCCTCAAAGGCGCGAGCCGCAGCCTGCACTCGGGACGCTACGGCGGCTCGATCGCGAACGCGCTGCATGCCATGGCCGAGCTCGTCGCGAGCCTGCACTCACCCGACGGTCGAGTCGCCGTCGCGGGGTTCTACGACGACGTCGCGCCGCTGCCGGAAGAGGAGCGTCGCGCCATCGCCGAGCTGCCTTTCGACGAAGCCCGTTTCCTCGCGGAGGTGGGCGCGCCGGTGCCGTTCGGCGAAACGGGCTACACCACCCTGGAACGGCAGTGGGTACGTCCGACGCTCGAGGTGAACGGCATGTGGGGCGGCTACCAGGGCGCGGGCAGCCAGACGGTCACGCCGAACGAGGCGCACGCGAAGCTCAGCTGCCGCCTCGTTCCCGACCAGCGCCCCGACACGATCCGCCAGCTCGTCACGAGGCATCTCGAAACGCACGTACCCGCCGGCGTGACGCTGACCGTCGGCGGCGATCGGCACTCGGCGATGCCGTATAGCATCCCGTCGGATCATCCCGGTCTTCTGACCGCAGAGCGCGTGCTCGAGCGGGTCTACCGAAAGAAGCCGCTTCGCGTGCGCATGGGCTCGACCCTTCCGG
>VBEU01000084.1 GCA_005883775.1 Chloroflexota bacterium
AGTCGCGGAGGGTGGAGGAGCCGTCGGCGGCACGGGCGCCGCAGCGACGGAGAATGTCGCGGCCGCGATCTTCGCGCCGAAGAATGCCTTCCAGCCCACCGCGTACGCGCTCACGTCGATGCGATAGGTGCCGATGGTCGCCCCCGCGGGAATCGTCCAGCTGAGCGGATACGTGCGCTGCTCCCCGGCCGCGAAGCTCTCGTTGTGGAACCACTTCTCAAATGCGACGGTCGATCCACCGGGCGTGTACACGTCGACGCCGATCACCGCAGTGTTCGCCGCGATGCTCGTGACCGTCGTCGTGACTTTCACCGATTGACCCGCGGCGGTCGCCGAGGGATCGGCCCCCACGACAAACGTGAATGCCGCAGGCGACGTGGGGATGGTCTTGCCCGTCGGCGCTCCCGCCGTCGCGCCGACGGTGACGAGCGTGACGATGTCCTGGTCGTCCAGCCAGGTCACGCCATCCGCGACCAGACGAAGCCGCAACGGATAGACCCCCGCCGCGAGCGGCGCCTTGACCTGGAACGTGTACGTCGCGATCCCTCCGGGTGCGACGCTCGGCTCGGCCTGGATCGCGACGCGATCGGCCGTGGGCCAACCGGCGGCCAGAGCGAAGATGCTCTTGTCGTCGCCGACGACCCCGAGGTTCACTTGCTGACCGGCCACGCCCCGCGTCCAGGTCCGAGCTCCGGTGTTGCGGAAGTGGAGGGTCAGCGGCACGCTGGTGTCGCCCGGTCCGAGTGTCGGATGAACGGACTGATCCACGAGCTGGCCGTGAAAGCCGAGGTCGCTCGTGAGCGTCAAGACGACGTGATCGTCCTCGAGCCAGGTGAGTCCGTCGATCACGAGACGAAGCGGCACTCGATAGACGCCGGGCGTCATCGGAGCGCGGACTGTGAAGGTGAAGGTTCCGAGCATCCCAGGCAGCACGATCTGCTCGCCGGTCGTCGCGATGCGGTTCTCAGAAAGCCAGTTGACGCCCATGCCCGCGACGAGCGACGCGGTCGAGTCGCCGGCCACGGCGAGGTTGACCTGCGCCGACCCACCGCGCTGCCATGGCAAAAGACCGATGTTGCGGAAGCGGAGCGAGTAGCTCGTCGCTGTTCCGGGCGCGAGCGTCGGCGCTGGTCCTTGATCCTCGAACGCGCTGTGAAACGCGAACGCCGTCGCCGGAGTCGAGACATTCGCGGAGACGAAGACCAATCCCGCCGCAATCATCGTGAGAATCACGAACAGGACGACAACACGCGTGAGCGCGCTCAGAAGTCGCCGCGGCGAGAGCTCGTACATCGATGAGATGAATAGCCCTACGCCAAACTGAGTACGAGGGGGAAACAGGTCCAGGGCCCGGTCCTAGGACGGTGCCGACGTTCGGCCTATGACCCATAACGGGCTGCGTCGCCATTGGGCTATCGCACGACGAATGTCACCGTGACCTGCACGCGCCAACTCACCGGCGCGCTGTCGGGCTCTCCTCTGATAACGAGCGTGCTCGCGCGCGCTTCGCCGACACTCCGTGGCGCGATGACCCGCGCGGCGTAATCTCGGGCTCTGCCCATCGCTTCGGCGATCGCGCCGTCGAGTGCGGCTCCGTCCGGACGGCGAAGACCGACAGCCGGCGCCGGCATGTTGTTGTAGACCATGCTCGCGCCGGCGGCGAAGGCCGCACGCGCCGCCGAGACGGACGTAGCGTTCGGACGCACCTCGTACCGGAAGACGCTGTTGAAGGAGATGCTCGCGCTGGCCCCGAGCGGATTGGTCGAATAGCTGGCCGGTGTCACAGCGCTGTCCGGGACTCCGGCGCCGATCACCGCTTGGCGGATGCGCTGGAGCTTGGCGACGTAGGCGTCCAGCGAGGTGCTTGGGTCTTTGGGGTCGATGATGCCTTGGAGCTGGACCATGTAGACGCTGAGCGGGTCCGGTCCGGCGTCAATAAGAGCCTCGCCGCTCGTGGTCACGGTCGCAGGCTCCCCGGCCACCGCCGCGGATGTGGGGACGGGCGGCGGCGTTCCGGCGGCGGCGCCGGGCGACACGAGCCCGATCGCGATACCCACAGCGAGGAAAAGGAGGAGCGGACGACGCATCAGACGACCTCCTGGCGACAGTCGCCACAGCGTTACGCGCCGCGCGTCCGCCGTCGTCAGAGTCCTCGGGACCAACTCTTACTCGATGCGGCGCAGTTCCAAATGTGCAGACCGTTTTGCGACGACAACGTTCTAGTTCTTGTCGCGTTGAGCGCGTAGTGTTCCGAACTACGTTCAAGCGAGGAAACAACCCCAGTGGTGAAGCCCGTCAGCCGCTCTTCACGGCGCCGCAGCCGCGGAACGAGCAGACAGACGTGCCGGAGCCGCCGCGGGCCCCAGAACCGGAGGCAAAAAGGGAAGTGCAGCAGTACCAGCGGGACACGCACGCGAGCACCGGCGATCTGAACGCGTCGCTCGGAAAAGGATCGGAGTTCGAGGGCAAGCTCGCCTTTGAGGGCAAAGTCCGGATCGACGGCACCTTCACCGGCGAGATCTCGACGAACGACACCCTGCACATCGGCGAAGGCGCCAAGGTCTCGGCCGAGATCAGCTGTGGCACCGTCATCGTCGAGGGCGACGTCGTTGGGAACATCAAGGCGACCGGCGCGGTCGAGCTTCACCGACCGGCAAAGGTGCGCGGCGACATCACGAGTCCTTCTCTATCGATCGAGAAGGGCGTCGTCTTCGAGGGGCGCTCCAAGATGGAGAGCATCGAATCCTCGAACGTCGTCAACCTGCGCGCGGCGAGTGATTCGGACTAAGCACCAGAACCCGGAGACCTAAACCGTGCAAGGCGTCCTCGCGCTCGATAGGGTCACCGTCCGCGACGCGGATTTCAGCCGCGCCGCATTCGAGCGCTTCGCGCCGAACGGCTGCGTCTTCGAGCGCTGCGACTTCCGCGGCGAGCTGTTCGATGAGCGTCTGCAGACGCTCTTCGCGAGCAGAAGGCAAAGCATCTTCCGCGAATGCCGTTTCGACGGCGCGGACCTCCACGGGGTCCGGCCCGGTCAGGCGCGGTTCGAGAGCTGCAACTTCGCCCGCACGAACATCGACGGTTGGATTTCGGCATGCGCGGAGTTCGTGGATTGCACATTCAGCGGGCCGATCCGCAACGTCACGTTCCACGGAAAGCCGTGGGGCCACGCGGCCGAGCGGATCGACCCGGTGCGAGCCGCGAACGCGTTCACCGGCAACGACTTCACCAATGCCGATCTCATGGGCGTGCTTTTCGTCAATGGGATCGACGTGAAGGCTCAGCTTTGGCCGAAGGGCGACACCTACGTCGTCCTGGACCGCATCCACCAGCGCGCCACCCGTGCGCGGGCGCTCATCCTGGATTGGCGCGACCACGAGTCCCGCAACGAGGCGCTCGCCATGCTTCAACAGGTGGCTTTCGTGTTCATCCACCAGACCGGCATCGCGACGCCGCGCGCCGATGACCGCTGGCCCGCGACCCCCGAGAACCAGCGCAAGGTCTGGGAGACGCTCGAAGCCGTTCTCTAGTCAGCCCGGGTCTACGATCGAGTGATGCCGCGGGCGCGATCAGGAGCGTTCCTGCTTTTGGTCCTTACGGCCGCCGTTCTGACCTCGGACAGCCCACAAGCCACTTTCTGCGCGTGTGGCATCCAGGTTGGTGGAACGGTTGCGACTTCGGATCGAGGGACGATCGTCATCGAGTTCGCCGGTACCCCCCAGCCCGGCAAGTTCAACGGGACGACCATCACGGCACGGATCTGGGGTCGGACCGTGTTCCTCTCTCGCCTGTCACGGGATGCCCTTCCAGGACCCGGCCTTCCAGTGGGGGTAACTCTTGATGCCACGCGAAACGGTGACGGCACTTACCGCTTGACGACGAGCAGCGACGGCACCTATCGGATCAACGAAATCTGGGCGAACGTTCGCTGATCTGCCACAAGCCGGAGATGTATGATCGGTGTCTCGCGAGGACGCGGACAGCGCTCCTTCTAATGGCCCTCAGAGAGCCGGTTGACGGTGTGAGCCGGCGGCGATAGATAGGAGAGACCCCCGCCGAGCGACTGGGGTAGGCCCCGTATAGCCATCAACGAAGCGCGCCGGTCGGAAGACCTGCGAAGCTGGGTGGAACCGCGAGATCACCTCTCGTCCCAGAAGGACGGAGGTGATTTTTGTTTGGAGGCGGGCCA
>VBEU01000050.1 GCA_005883775.1 Chloroflexota bacterium
ATCGAAGCTCGGCGCGATCGTAGTGGAGGGCATCGCAGACCTCGTTCGCCTGACGGGCACGGTGGCCTGAATCACGAGTCCGACACTTAGCGCCTGAATTCGGCTCACTCGGGTCGAGGCTCGAGGCGTCCGTCGGCGCGTGGTTTCGCCACATGTCATGAGTTCGCGGTCGACGTATCGCGGAGAGTTCGGATAGGCGACGCCGCTACGGCGATGAACGGCAGCACCGCGGCGCCGGCAGCGAAGAGCATCGCTTCGCGCAGGCCGAATGCTCCTGCGAGTGCGCCGCCAAGGAGTGTTCCGATCGGGAATGCGCCGGTCCCGGCGGTTGTGGTCAGGCCGATAACGCGTCCTTGCAGCCGGTCCGGTACAAGTGCTTGCCTGACGCTCGTCGCTGACACGCCATAGAGCGAGCGCGCGAGACTCTCGAGGGTCCAGCCCACAGTGACGAACACGATCGCGGTCTCTCCGGTGGCGGTGGCCATCAGGAGGGTCGCCGGGCAGAACAGGAAGAAGGACGCGACGACAACGCGCCCCACCCCGGCGCGCTCAGCGATCCTGTGGGCGAACGCCGCGCCAATCACTCCGCCGACTTGTCCGAGCGAGAGAATGACGCCGAGGGTGGCCGGCATCAGCCCGAGCACTCGCACCGCGTAGGCGATCACGATCGCCCAGAGAAGACCCAAAGCGAGGTTCGCAAGAGCGTGCCCGACCAGGAGCGGCCGCAGGTATGGGTCGGAGACGAGGTACCTAGCAGCCTGACGAAGTTCGGTTCGCACCGGTGTCATCTTCGGCTGCGGCTCGCCCTGTACCTGGTCGCGTGCGTTGGCTGAGGCGATGAGCGATCCAGAGATGACGAACGAGACGGCGTCGACCACGATCGCCATCGGCGCGCTGAGAAGCGTCACGAGGGCGCCCCCGATGCTCGGCCCCGCCGCCTGCGCCCCGACGATGGCCGCCTGCAGTTTCGCATTCGCCTCGACCAGTTGCATACGCGGCACGACCAAGGGCAAATAGGCCCCGGATGCGATGTCGAAGAGAACGTTGAGCGAGCCACCGATGAGCGCGACCAGGTAGAGCTGCGGGAGACTGAGCACGCCGAACACATACGCGACCGGCACGGACGCAAGCACGACGGCCCGGCCGAAGTCCGCGGCGACCATCACCGGACGCCGCTGCACACGATCGAGCCAGATACCGGCCGCGATCCCGAGCGCAAGATTCGGGACCGTTGCTGCCGTCGCCAACGCGGCCACCTCGAATGCGCTCGCGTGAAGCACCAGAATCGCCGTCAGCGGGAGCGCAAGGAGGGTCACCTGAGTGCCCGCAGCACTGATTCCTGCGGCGGTCCAAAGCCGCACGAAATCGTGGTGCTGCCAGAGTCCCGCCGGCCGCCATGCACGCACTTTCTTCGCGAATTCTTTCCCAGTCATGCGAGCGCGCCATCTGCAGCGACTACGGCTCGGCGGCCGCGGCGGAGGTGCCAATTGATGATCCGGCCCTCACGGATCGCGACGCTCTCAGCCGAAGATCCGTCTGGTCGATCTTCGAGATCATTCGAATCCGCGACGGAAGAAATTGTGAGTGTGCGGCCGAACCTTCGCTCGCGCCGCTGTTCGCATTGAGAAGTTCGATACTGCGGTCCCGACCGGATTCGAACCGGCGATCTCGTCCTTGACAGGGACGTATGCTAGGCCGCTGCACCACGGGACCGGTGGTGAAGAAAGCGCGCATTCGCGCTCCCCTCTCGCGCCATTATGAAGAAAAAGAGGCGGCGAGTGCGCTTCCTTTCACTCGCCGCCCCGCCGGTGTGGCCGAAATGATGTTCAGCTCGCCGCGAGGAGTCCCTCTCGCAGCGGCCCGCCCCCAATGCGCACCTGCCGAACGACCTCGTTCGCGATCCGGCTCGTTTTCACGAGTCCGCTGAGCGCAAGGTCGAGACCGACCTCGCGAAGCTCCTCGTATCCGAGCCCTCGATAGAGCCTGTTCGAAGCCACGTAGCACATCTCGTCGTACAGGAACGGCCAGTCGACCGACCGCCGCGCCAAGCAGAACGAAATGAAATCGACCGCCACCTGAGCGATCCGATCTTCGGGCACCCCTTCCTTCCCCTTCGCCTTGTCGGCCTCGCGCATCATCGTCACGCGATCGTCCGCGAACAAGACGATCTGTCCACCAACTTCTCCACAGACTTCTCCACATGGGCGTGTGCCGGAATGCAAACGGATATCCACAGACCTGATCGTCATCGCGACCTGTGTCCACTGAAGCGACGACGCTCTTTTACCTCGCGTGCGCTCGCGCGATCGAGCGCGCTGTCCCCGAAGCGAGAGCGAACTGCGTCTAACGCAGCGTTGAGCCGCGCGTGACGGGCGGCGTCGAATAATCCCAGCTGCTCGCCCGCAGTCACGCCGGAGACCGAAACGCCGACGAGCCGGACCGGGCTGGTTCGACCGCCCTCGCGATCCTCCGCCAGTGCATCGCGAAGCAGCTGTCGCGCGATGCGGAAGATGGCGACGTCGTCGTCTGTGGGTTCGCGAAGGGTGCGCTGGCGCGTTCGGGTCTCGAACGGCGCCACGCGGAGCGTCATCGTGATCGTCTTTCCGCGAAGCGTGTGGTCACGCAGGCGGCGACCGACCCCCTCGGAAAGGCGAAGGAGCGTGGACTCGATCTTCGCCGTGTCGAGGGTGTTCGCGTCGAAGGTGTGCGAATGGCCCACCGATTTGGGCGCGTGCTCGCTCTGGACTTCACCTTCATCGATCCCGTTCGCGCGCTCCCAGATGTCGGTCCCGTGCTCGCCGAGCCGTGTCTCGAGCACCGAGCGGTCGAAAGCGGCGAGCTGACCGATCGTTCGAAGATCCCAGCCCGCGAGGACCTCCCGCGTCCGCGGGCCGACGCCCCAGAGGCGTTCGAGGGTGAGCGGCGCAAGGAACGCGGCCTCGCCGCCCGCAGGCACGATGACGAGGCCGTCCGGCTTGCGCAGATCGGAACCGACTTTCGCGCAGAGCTTGTTCGTGGCGACGCCGACCGAAACGACCAGACCGCAGCGCTCGCGGACCGCGCGCTTGATCTGCGTAGCCATCGCCACAGCGCCCCCGAACAAGTGCTCGGTCGCGGTAACGTCGAGGAAGGCCTCGTCGAGCGAGATCGGCTCGACCAGCGGTGTCTGCTCCTCGAAGATCGCCATGACCGCATCCGACGCTTCGACATAGCGGTCGAAGTCGCCCGGCACGTAGATGCCGTCCGGGCAGAGCCGCCCGGCGATCGCGAGTGGCATGGCCGACCGCACGCCGAACGCGCGCGCCTCGTAGGAAGCCGCCATCACGACGCCTCGTTCGTTCGGGCCATCGCCGCCGACGATCACCGGCCTACCGCGGTACTCGGGGTGGTCGCGCTGCTCGACCGATGCATAGAACGCGTCCAGATCGCAGTGAAGGATCGCGCGTGTCATGCGAACCGCACTCCCATCATCGTCGCGTCGGGCGCGAGGAACGAGAGGAGATCCCGACCCTCCGCCTCGACGGCCGCGCGCTCCCGGGGCGGGACGCGCGCGAACGGGGCGACGCGGAGGATGGCCTCGCCCTTGGTACGAACGAGACCCCACGTTCCGGCCGCGAAGCCATCGACCGTGAACACAGCCTCGACGATCGCATTCTTGGTGTACACCGCGCGCCGATGCGCCGGTGCGATGACGCGATCGCGGTGCTTGTAACTGATGAGGAGCTCGTCGTAGCGTGGCAGAAAACGCACCGGAGCGGGGACGTCGGCTCCGGGACGGACGGCGCGCGGCAGGTCGTAGAGCAAACGTCCCTCCTGGTCGCTGAAGGTCCGAAGCTTCGGTGCGAGCCGCTCGAGCGTCGGACGCACACGCGGCGGCACCTGGCCCGCGAACTGTGCGATGTCCGCGAGCGTCGCCGGACCGAAGGCGGCGAGGCACCGCCGGACCAGCGTCTCGAGCGCGTCCTCCTCCGGTGGCCGCTCGCCGCGTGCGATCCAGTGGCTTGCCGCAACGTAGGGAGCGTCGGTTCCCCCGTACTCCCAGTGCCCTCCGGGGGGTGCCGTCACGAGGTCGGCGTGGGCGCTCACGAACCGCCACACGAGCCAGCTGAAGGGGCCGCCGAGGGCTCCGCCGATGCGCGCCTGTACGTGCTCGAGGACCTCCTCCTTCGGACGAGGCTTGCGCGCGAACGCGATCGCGAGCGCAGCGACCTTCTTCGGATCCACCCCATTGCCGATCTGGAGACGATTCCACGCGCCGCGCTGAAGGTCCTGCGTCGCGACCGCGTAGGCGTAGAAGTCTCGGGCCGAGACCAGGTGCAACGTGCCGCGCATCAGCCTCGCGCGGATGACCTCATGCCGTTCGATCGCCGACCAGAGCTTTTCGCGACGGAAGTCCACGAGGCGTGACCAGAGCGCGATGTACGGAGAGGGGGACCACTGCGCCTGCAACGCCGCAAGCCGCTCGATCGCCGGCACGACACCGATGTTCGCTCGTCCCAGAAGCAGCTGTCGCGCCAGCATCGCGCGGTTCAGCTCCCGAAGACTGAGGACAGGGCGCCGGGCGGCGCTCTTCGTCATGCCCGCACGCCGTGATTCTTGGACTCGGGCGCATAGAAACGCACGAGCTCCTCGCCCTCCGCGACGAGGGCCGCGCGATCGATCCGGGCCAGCGGCTTGAATGGCCTGAGCTCGAGTACCGCCTCCTTCGGTCGCACCGCGATCGTCCATCGACCGGCCACGAAGCCGTCGACCAGGTACGTCGTCCACACCTCCGCCGAGAAGATGACCTGCTTGCGGAACGCCTCCGGCAGGATCCGGGTGCGCTCGGGTGCCGCATGGCCGAGGATCGCGGCGTCGAAGCGGGCGAGGAACCGCGCTGGTGCCGGAATGTCGGCCGAAGGGCGCGGGGCACGTGCGAGATCGATGAGCTCGCGGCCGCGCTCGTCGGTCAGATGCTTCAGGTCCTTCATGCGGGCGAGCGCCGCGCGGATATTCGGGACGCGAACACTGCTCCACGTGGCGATGTCGGCGACGGTCGCGGGACCGAAGGCGCCGAGATACCGCCGTACGACGAGTTCGTACGCCGTCTCGGGCTTCGGCGGCTTCCGAAGCCTCGCGGGCGGGGCCACGTGCCGGGCAAGCTTCCGGTGCTCGAAGCGCGCACCCGACGACTCCCAGATCAGGCCGCTCGTGGCGACCGCGGCCCACTTCAACCAGCTGCGAAGTCTCTCGTTCGTCTTGGCGCTGGGCGGAAGATGCGCGGCCGTGAATTCCTCGATCTCGCCACGGGTGCGGGGCGTCTTCGCCGCAAAGGTCATGACGCGCTTGTGCAGCACCTCGAGGTCGGCCAGCGCGGGCGCGCCAGGCGGGCGCCACGCGCCAAAGCGGCCCTCCATCGTCGCGAGGGAGTACGCCGGGTACTCGCGTGCCGATACGAGATGCAGGGTCGCCCGCATGAGCGTCGCCTTCACGATCTCACCGCGATCGATGGGCGCGGTTAGTTGCGCGCGGTCGAACCCGGAAAGACGAGACCAGAGCGCCACGTACGGGGACGGCGCCCATTGACCTTGAAGGCAGGCGAGACGCTCTACGGCGTCGACCACGCCGATCTTCTGGCGCGTCAGCAGGAACTGACGCGCCAGGAGCGCGCGATTCAGCTCACGAAGCGTGAGCGAGGGTACGCGAGCCGGCATCGATCGATGACGCTAGGACAGTTTGCGGATTACGCCGATGACCTTCCCTTGGATCTGCACGTCCCGCGCGTAGATCGGCGACATCGCCCCGTTCGCGGGCTGCAGCCGGATGCGGTCCTTCTCTTTGTAGAAGCGCTTCAGCGTCGCGACGTTGTCCTCGAGCACGGCCACGACGATGTCTCCGTCGCGCGCGGTGTTCTGCTCCTGGATCACGACGAAGTCGCCGTCGTCGATGTGGTCATCGATCATCGATTTTCCGCGAACGCGCAGGACGAATGTCTCTCGGCCGCGTCCCGCTGCAAGCTCGCTCGGAAGACCGATGGTCTCAGAGCGCTCCTCGTACGCGTGGATCGGCTGACCTGCGGCGATCTCGCCGATGACGGGCGCCTGCACCACACGACCGCCGTTCATACCCGGCAGGCTCAGCGCTCGCGAGCGGGTGGCCTCTTTGTTCAGGCGCCCGTCTTTCTCGAGCTTGGTGAGGTGATGGTGGACCGCGGACGTCGATGCGAGCCCCACCGCTTCCGCGATCTCGCGCACGCTCGGGGGATATCCCCGTTCGGCGACGGCCTCGCGGATGAACGCCAGGATCCGGTCAGCTCGCTGCTGGTCTTGCTTCGTCACGCTTGGCCGTCAGGTTAACCGAACGGATGTTCAGTTGTCAAGACGGCCCGTATTCTCCGCCGGATGCCGCTCGATCCGGCCACCGTGCGCGACAACATCCTGGATTACGGCGCACGAACGTTTTGGGCGCTTGTCGTGGCCGCGGTCGCCCTGCTCATCGCGCGCGCCGTGCGGGGCGTGACGATGCGCGCACTTGCCCGAAATCGGGCGCAGGCCAACGTCACCGTGCTGCTCGGCAATCTGGCGCAGCTCACGGTCATCGTCGTCGGTGTGCTTCTGATCCTTGCGATCTACACCCAGGGCGCGTTCGGATGGATCCTGACATCGTTCAGCGTCGTTGGCATCGTGATCGGCCTCTCGCTGCAGGACATTCTCAAAAACTTTTTCGCGGGGGTGTGGGTCCTCGTCGAGCGGCCTTTTAGGATCGGGGACAGCATCGAGGTGAGCGGGTATAGCGGAACGGTGGAAGAGATCGCGTTCCGGACCACGCAGCTGCGCACCGACGACGGCCGGGAGGTCATCGTGCCGAACGGGACCTTCATGACATCCGCGGTCGTCAACCTGACCCGCTTCCCGACGCGCAGGGCGTCCGCCTGGCTTGTGCTACCTGCGGACGAGAAGGCCATCACCGCCGATGAGATCCGCGCGGCCCTCCTCAAGGCGGACGGGGTATCGCCCGAGCCGCCTCCGTCGGTCGAGCTGCGGAGCGTGGCCGACGGTAAGGCCCAGTACCTCGTGTCCTTCTGGGCCGCGAACCGTGATGCGGCCCTCGCTCCCGCGTTGCGCGCGCTTCGGGCACGGTTCCCGCAGGGAGAGGTCCATATTGGCTAATCGCATTCGCGCGCCCAGGGACATGACCGAGGTGATGGACCTCATCCGGCGCCTGCCGACTTACATGCGTTTGGTCTGGGCGCTGCTCCGCGACGGCCGCGTCCCCCCGCAGCAGAAGCTGATCCTTGTGGGGATCGGCGCATACGTCGTTCTACCGATCGATCTCATCCCGGATTTCGTGCCCGTGCTCGGGCAGCTCGACGACCTGGCCGTGGTACTGCTCGGCCTCGACCTCTTCATTCGAAGCGCGCCCGCGGACATCGTCGAGGAGCATCTCGCGAAGATCTCGCAGGACAAGGATCAGCTCCGCCGCGACATCGCGACCGCCGAGCGGCTTCTCGGCGACCGCCTCGACGACGTCCGCGATACTGTGGGGAAGTTCCGCACGCCGGGTCGCAGGACGACCGGTCGGAAGAGGGGGAGCACATGAACGACCGCGACTCCGGTCCAGGCTTCTTCGGTGTCATCGAGGCTCTGCTCGCGATCGTCGGCGCTCTCACTGTTATGGGCGTCGTCGCCGTCGCGGCGTCGGTGCTCGCCTGGGAAATGGAGCTGCGGCGCAGCGAGCAGGACACAGCGCTCGACGAGGCGTCCACCTCCTCCTAGACGAGCGTGCGCGTCATCCTCAAGGCCGAAGTCCGCGGCCTAGGCCGGACCGGTGACATCAAGGACGTTGCCGACGGCTACGCGCGCAACTATCTCCTGCCGAAGGGTCTGGCGATTGAGGCGACCGGTGGCGAGCTCAAGCATCTCGCGCAGGAGCGCCAGGCAGAGCGGACAAAAAAGGATCGCGCGCATCAGGACGCGGTGGAGCTTGCCAAGCGGCTCGCCGAGGTCACGCTCGTCTTCAGGCTCAAGGCGGGGGAGCAGGGCAAGACCTTCGGTAGCGTTACCGCGAAGGAGGTGGCCGAGGCTCTGAAGAAAGAGGCGAAGGCCGAGATCGACAAGACCAACGTCGTCCTTCATGAGCCCCTGCGGTCGCTCGGAATCCACAAGGTCGAGGTGCGCCTGCTGACGGACGTCCGAGCCGACGTGACCGTCGCGATCGAGCCGGCCTAGGCCGTGTTTTTTGTCCTCCGCCGGCCGGAGGTGCGCCTGGTCCTGACCAGCGGCACGCTGCTCTATGTCGAGCTCGTCCTTCTGCGCTGGATTCCCGCGAATGTCACCTACATCGGGTTCTTCTCGAACTTCCTCCTGATGGCGAGCTTTCTCGGGATCGGTATCGGGATCCTTCTCGGGCGGCGCTTCGCGGGTGTCGCGTGGTCCCCATTCCCGGGGCTCCTACTGCTCGTGGTCGGCCTCATCCAGAGCGCGAAGCTCGACGTGCAGTTTCGCGCGAGCGACGAGATCTTTTTCGGTCTGGCCGAGAGCCACGCCGCGGATACCAACTTCGTCGTGCTGCCGCTCGTGTTCGTCCTCGTTGCCGCGGTCATGGCCGCGCTGGCGTTGCCACTCGGCTCTCTGCTCCGCGCGATGCCTCCGCTCCGGGCATATGCCCTCGACATCGTCGGGTCGATCGGCGGCATCGCCCTGTTCACCGGTCTCTCCGTCCTGAGCTCGCAGCCACCGGTCTGGTTCGGGATTCTCGCGCTTCTGCTGGGTGGTCTCGCGCTGGCTCGTCGGATGACGCGCTTCACGCTCGTCAACGCGGCGTTCGTGCTGGCGACCTGCGCGTTGGTGATGGGTGCGACCGCGAGCGGGGACCTCTGGTCTCCCTATTACCGGATCAGCGTCCAGCGGCCCGCCGGATCGGACGCGACGATCTCCGTGAACGGGATTCCTCACCAGGCGATGCACGCGGTACAGAGAGACCAGCCCGCGGCCGAGCCCTTCTACGACCAGATCTACGAGTGGTTCCCAGGCCGGCGGTTTGGACACGCGCTCGTGGTCGGCGCGGGCAGCGGGACGGACACGGCGTACGCGCTCGCCAACAAGGTCGAGTCGATCGACGCGGTCGAGATCGATCCGCGCATCCTCGAGCTCGGCGAGCGCGAGCATCCGGATCATCCGTACTCGGACCCGCGCGTGCGCGAGCACGTCGATGACGGGCGCGCGTTCCTGCGCTCGAGCCCAGATCGGTATGACCTGATCGTGTTCGCGCTCCCCGACTCGCTTACGCTCGTGAGCACGAGCGCGAACGTTCGTCTTGAGTCGTTCCTCTTCACGCGCGAGGCGTTCGCCAGCGCACGCGACCACCTCGCGCCGAACGGCGTGTTCGTCCTCTACAACTACTACCGGCAGCCCTGGCTCCTCGCGAAGATCGAAGGGATGCTCTCCGATGTTTTTGAGACCGCGCCGCTGGTGCGCGAGTACAACGCCCCGATCGGTTCGGCCGCGGTCCTCGCGGCGAGCCCCACGGCCCTTCCGGTGTCGGGTCAGGCCTCGCTGGCGAGTGCGGCGACTCCAGGCGAGCGCCCATCGGCTGCCACGGACGACTGGCCCTTCCTCTATCTACGCGATCGCAACATCGCGCCCTACTACCTCCTCGCGCTCGCGTTCGTCGTTCTTATCGCCGGCATAGCGACACTGCTCGCCGCGCGCCTGGTGGCCGCGCCGGTGGCGGCGTTCAGCCCGCACTTCTTCCTGCTCGGCACGGCGTTCCTCTTGCTCGAGACGCGGAGCCTCACGATCTTCAGCCTGCTGTTCGGGACGACGTGGACCGTCAACGCGATGGCCTTCGCGGCGATCCTGGTGAGTGTGCTGCTCGCGATCGGCGTGAACGCGGTC
The DNA here is from genome assembly GCA_005883775.1 of Chloroflexota bacterium. Lineage (GTDB taxonomy): Bacteria > Chloroflexota > Limnocylindria > P2-11E > P2-11E > 3-1-20CM-2-70-9. The sequence goes on from VBEU01000050.1 coordinate 9,876, forward strand.
GCGAGACCGCCGCGCCTGTTGCTCTACTCCGGCCTTGGGATCACCCTGCTCGTCGCCTTCCTGCTCCCGCCATCGGCCCTGCTCTTCGAACCGGCGTGGCTCCGCTATGTCGCGGCGGCGGTGATCGCGTTCGCGCCGGTCTTCTTCGCGAACCTCGTCTTCACGGCGTCGTTCCGAGAAACGCGGACCGCCGACATGGCCTTCGCCTCGAATCTCATCGGCGCGATGATCGGGGGCGTCCTCGAGTACGCCGCTCTCATCACCGGCTACCAGGCCCTCCTCTTCATCGTTGCCTCGATGTACGCCGCGGCCTACCTCGCCGGGTCGCGCGTGCGCCTGTTCGCGGATCGCCGACTGGTCGCGCCCGAGCCGGCCTAGCCGCCTTCGCGCGTCTCACCGAGGTCGCGGAACCGGGTGAGGTCGGACTGGAAGTGGAGATCGAAGTCGCCCGTCGGCCCGTTGCGATGTTTGGCGAGCTTGAGTCGCACGACACCCTCTTCTCGATCCTTGCGGTCCTTCTGCCACAGGAACAGGACGAGATCGGCGTCCGCCTCGAGGGCTCCGCTCTCTCGCAGATCCGACAGCATGGGTTCGGTGCCGCGCTGCTCGATCTGCCGCGAGAGCTGCGAGATCGCGATCACCGGGACCTCGAGCTCGCGCGCGATCGCCTTGAGGGCGCGGCTGATGCGGGCGACCTCCAGGACGCGACTCTCTTCGTTCCCCACGCCTTCGATCAGCTGCAGGTAGTCGATCACCACGAGGTCGAGACCACGCTCGGCCTGCAGGCGGCGCGACTTCGCGAGGATGTCGGTCACCGTCAGCCGGCTTGACTCCTCCACGAAGATCGGCGCCTGCTGCAGCTCGCTCGACGCGGCGGAGATCGCGGTGAATTCCTGTGTGGAGAGGCGGCCGCGGCGCATGCGATTGCCGTCGATCTCCGCGAGCATCGACACAAGGCGCTGCACGACCTGCATCTCGCTCATCTCCATCGAGAAGAACGCGCACGTCTTCCGCTGCACGACCGCAGCGTGCTCCACGATGTTCAGCGCGAGGCTCGTCTTGCCAAGACCGGGACGCCCCGCGATCAGGATCAGATCGGAGGGCTGCAGACCACCGGTCTTCTTGTCGACGGACTCGATCCCCGTTCGGACGCCGACGCGCAGATCGCCCCGCGCGTCGATCTGCTCGGCGTAGCGGCGGAGCGCGACGTCCAGCGGAACGATGTCACGGTGGAGGGTCGATTCGCTCACCGCGAAGAGGAGCTCCTGCGCGTCCGACACGGCGGCGCTTGATTCCTCGCGGGTCAGCGCGAGACGCGCGATCTCGTTCGCGACGCCGATCAGCCGACGGAGAAGCGCGGTCCGTTCGACGATCGCGGCATAGCTCGACGCATGCGCGACTGTCGGCACGTTCTGCATGAGACCGACGAGGAACTGCGCGCCCCCGATCGCGTCGAGCTCTTCGTGCGCGACGAGGTCCGACTGCACGTTCGCGAATCCGACCTGCTCGCTTCGCTCCGCGACGCGGGCGATCGCTGCGAGCACGATGCGGTGCTGCTCGCGCGAAAGGTCCGCGGGCCCGAGGCGTCCCCGCGCGACCTCGTTGTAGAGGGCGCCGTCCATGAGCATCGCGCCGAGGAGCGAAGCTTCGGCTTCGGGCTTCTCGGGCGGCGGCTTGATGCCGCGGTCGGTCTGCACCGTCATGCCGGCGGGCCGCCCTCGTCGGAGGCTTTGGAGAAGAACTTCGCCTGCTCGCTCTCGAAGAGAAGCTGGAATCCGCCGGTCGGACCATTGCGGTTCTTCGCGACGGCACCGTTGATGAGACGCGGCGCGCCCGCCGGCGTCTCCTCGCGGTCGCGCCACAGCATGATCACGATGTCGGCATCTTGCTCGAGCGATCCACCTTCGCGAAGGGTCGAAAGCTTCGGCTCCCCACCGGAATCGCCCGCGGCGCGCGATAGCTGCGACAGCCCGATCACGACGACGCCCAGCTCGCGTGCGAGGGACTTGAGATTGCGCGTGATCGTCGCGATCTCCTGCACGCGGTTCTCGTCATCCTCGCCGGTGCGGATGAGCTGGATGTAATCGACGATGATCACTTCGATCTTCTCGTGCGTGCTCGCGCGGCGGGCCTTTGTTCGGAGCTCCATGATCGAGATGCCCGGCGTGTCGTCGATGAACACGGGCAGACCGTGCAGCGCCGCGGCCGCATCGGTGTCGATGATGTTCCCGGTTCGGAGCGCGAGGAGGTCCATGCGCGAATTCAGCGCGAGATAGCGCGAGACGATCTGCTTGGCGTCCATTTCGAGCGAGAAGAGCAGCACCGGATGGCCGCGCCGGGCGACGTTGAAGCTCATCCCGAGGGCGAGGCTCGTCTTCCCGACGGACGGTCGCGCCGCGAGGACGATGAGGTCGCCGACGGTAAAGCCCTCGGTGTAGTAGTCGACCTCGCGGAACCCCGACGGGATGCCGCTCACCTCGAACGGGCGCTCCATGCGGTCGGTGAGGTGCTCGTAGTTCGACTGGAGCGACGCGGTGATGTGTCGCAGCTGGGCATTGGAAGACTCGTCGCGGAGCGCGAAGAGCCGCTGCTCGGCACGGTCGAGCGCGAGGGCGATGTCGGTCGGCTCGTCGTACGCGTCCGCCGCGATCGAAGTGGCCGCCCCGAGGAGGCGCCGCAGGATGGCTCGGTCGCGGACGATGCGGCCATAGCGGTCGATCTCGGCCGCCGTGGGTACGCCCTCGGCGAGCGCGCGGAGGTACGCCTGGCCACCCGCCCGGTCGAGCTCCTCACGGCGGGCGAGCTCCATCTGGATGGTGAGGGGATCGATCCGCTCCCGCCGCTCGAGGAGCGCCTGGGCCGCGTCGTAGATCCGCTGATGCCGCGGTACGTAGAAATCGTCGACGCGCAGGAGGTCCGCGACCTTGAAGATGGCGTCCCGGTCGATGAGCAGGCTGCCGAGGACCTGCTGCTCGGCGCCATCGTCGAACGGGACCTGCCTGTCGGGCACGCGAGTCTCGACGGTCATGAGATCCGCCAGTTTAGAACAGGCGTTCGGATATAGATAGGGAGCCCCCGCCGCGCCGGCTGCGCGGCGGAAGCTCCGCGCGCTCGACCGACCTTAGGCCGCGCCGGTTGCGATCGCCACGTGGCTTGTCCACCTTCTCCTCCACGATTTCGTCCACAGTTCCATGGGACACGCGAGATCTGGATGAAGGAGCGGCCGTCGATTGCACGTGCTCGTGACGGGCGGGGCGGGTTTTCTCGGAAGCCATGTCGTTGACGCGCTCCTAGCGCGGGGCGACGACGTCGTAGTCGTCGACGATCTCTCCACTGGAGATCGCGCGAATCTCGATCCGCGCGCCGACCTGCGCGTCGCGGACATCGCGGATCTGTCGGCGCTGCAGCGCGAGCTCGGCAGCCGGCGGATCGACGCTGTCGTGCACTGCGCGGCGAAGACGAAGGTCGTCGAGTCGATGACCAAGGAAAAGCTCTACGAGCGCGTCATCGTCGGCGGGACCCGCAACGTGCTCGAGACCACGCGTCGCCTCGGCGCCTCGATCGTCGTGAATATCTCGACCGGAGGGGCGATCTACGGGGAAACGCCGCGCTGCGCCGAAGAGAACGTACCGGTGGACCCGCAGTCGAACTACGGCCGATTCAAGGCGAAGGCCGAAAAGCTGGTCGAGTCGTCGGACCTGCGGGCCGTGACGCTCCGCCTCGCGAACATCTACGGGCCGCGCCAGCGAAAGGACCTCGAGGGTGGTGTGGTCGCGATCTTCATCGGCTGCTGGAAACGGGGCGAGCCAATCACGGTCTTCGGGGACGGCAGCTACGAGCGCGACTACGTGTACATCGCGGACGTGGTCGAGGCCGTCCTCGGGGCCCTCTCGGGGATCCACGCGGGGGTCTTCAACATCGGCACCGGAGTCGCGACGAGCGTGAATCAGCTTCTGGATTCGCTTGCCTCGGTCCTCGGACCTCCGCCGGGCGTCCGCCCAGCCCCGGCGCGTCCAGTCGAGGTATTGCGTGCCTGTGTGGACCCGTCGAAAGCCGCGCGCGAGGGACTCTGGCATCCGCGGACCACCCTCATCGAGGGGCTTCGGCGCACCGCGGCCGCCGAAGGCGCTTTGTTGTCGTAAAAGGGCGTGATCCATTTCCTCCTGTGACCGAACTACAGAGGGAGAAATGGAGGCGCTACATGAAACTCGGTTGGCTACGGTCCTTGTCGCTACCGGTCGCGATGGCCCTGCTGATGGCACTCCCGGCCGCGCCCGCGGTGGCGGCAGTCGACAACGCGTACGCCGTGCACCCGCTCGTATCGAACGTCGCGGGCGCCGCACCTACCACCGATCCGAATCTCGTCAACGCGTGGGGTCTCACCGCATCGGCAACGTCGCCGTGGTGGGTCGCCGATAACGGCACGAACGTCTCGACCATCTATCGGGCCGACGGGTCGATCGTCCCGCTCGTCGTGCAGGTCCCGGTGCACCCGACAGGCACGGT
>VBEU01000096.1 GCA_005883775.1 Chloroflexota bacterium
CCTCTATTACCAGAACCTTCCGCATCTCTCGGTCGTCGCGCTCCACCGGATCCTCCTCGGCACCATCGACATCTTCACCGTCTTCAACCTCGTGCGGTACCTCGGGCTGGTCCTGTTCCCGCTCACGGTCTTCTGGTCGATGCGGCGAATGGAGTTCGATACGGTCGCGGCGGCCGTGGGCGCGTCCGCGTCGACCCTCCTCGCGACGAATTTCCTGTACGGCTTCGACTTCGGGAGCTACCTGTGGCGGGGGCTCGGCCTCTACACCCAGATCTGGGCGATGCATCTGTCGTTCGTCGCGCTTGCCGGCTTATGGCGCCTGGTCCGCTACGGGACGGGCTTTCGGTGGACCTCCGTCGTGCTCGCGGTCCTCGTGCTCTCGCATTTGCTCTACGCCTACATGATGGTCGTGAGCGCGGCGCTCCTCATCGTGTGGGGGATAAACCGGGCGAATGCGCTTGTCCGGATCGCGCGTCTCGCCGGCGCCGGTGCGATCGCTCTCGCGCTCACCGCTTGGATGTGGCTGCCGTACATCCTCGAGCGCGGGTTCCAGAACGCGAGCCCGTACCTGCAGCCTGAGAAGTACGCGTCCTTCGGCGCTCCGACGATCCTCGGATGGCTCTTCGGCGGGGAGCTCACCGACCACGGTCGCCTTCCGGTGCTCGCCGTCCTCCTGGCTATCGGAGTTATCGCCACCATCCGCTTGCGCGCGACCTCCGCGGTCTTCGCGCTCGTCCTCTTCGTCGTGTGGCTGGTGCTCTACTTCGGGAGGGGAACGCTCGGCCCGCTCGCATCGCTCCTCCCCCTTCAGGAGACGCTCCTCTTCCACCGGTTCATCGGCGGCGTGCACATCGCCGCGATCATGGTCATCGGCGTCGGCGGGAGCGCCGTCTTCGCTCTCCTGCGGGCGCAGGAGTCGCGCACGCGGACCGCCCTCGCAGCCGCGGCCATCGCGATCCTGCTCGTCCCCGCGATCAAAGAGCGCCTGGATTTCGAGAACCTGAACGCACTCTGGATGCGGCAAACGAAGTCGGCGATCGACGCGGATACGGACATGGCCTCGCTGATCAGCGCGCTTCGCGAGCTGCCCGCCGGGCGGGTCTACGCGGGGCTGCGCTCGAATTGGGGCGAGCAGCTCGATTTCGGGATCCCCTTCCGGTCGGTCCACGCCTATCAGTACCTCGTCACAGAACGCTTTCGCATGCTGGCCCCGCCGTACGGCGGCGCATCGCTCAACTCCGACCTGCAATTCGACTTCAACGATCAGACCGCGGCTCAGTACGACCTCTACAACGTCCGGTACGTCATCGCGCCCCGGGGACTGGCCCTCCCTGGCTTCCTGCAGGTGCTGCGGACGACGACTCGCTACGTGCTCTACGCGGCACCGTCGAGCGGCCACGGGGAGTACGTCGCGCTCGCCGACCGCGAGGAGGTGTCGACCGCGACGAAGCTCTTCCCGCGCAACCGGGCGTTCGTGAACGGAGCCGGCCCGACCTCCCGCACGTACATCCGCTGGGATTACCCCGCGGCCGGCGACCGCGTCGTCTCCGGTGAGGTGAGCGGCTGCGCATCGGGCACGCTTCGGTACGAGCGGATCCAGGCGAACCGCTTCGATTTCATCGCGAGCTGTCCGAACGCGGCGACGCTCGTCGTGAAAGAGACCTACCACCCAAACTGGCGCGCGACGGTCGACGGGCAAGCGGTCGAGACATTCATGGTGTCGCCGAGCTTCATCGGGATCGCGCTGCCGGCGGGCGCTCACTTCGTCACCGTCGAGTACCGCTCGACGCCGATCAAGACGCCGCTCTTCGTCTTCGGCCTGGTCGCGCTCGGCATCGTGGTCGTCGCCAGGCGGGACCTACCCGATCGCCTCCGCCGCGTACGCGCGCGGCTCGAGACGTGGCGGCGGACCGCGCGTTCGCGTATCGGCGCATGAAGATCCTCGCGACGCAGGAGACGGACTGGATCAGCCGCAACCCGATCATCCATCACCGTCTTCTCGAGTGGCTCTCCACGCACGGCGCGGACGTCAGCGTCATCGACTACGACATCGATTGGGCATCCAAGACGGGCCCGCTCATGCAGCGCCGACAGGAGTTCGCGGGCGTGCACAAGTACTTCGCCGATTCACGCATCCGTCTCGTCCGGCCGGCGATGATCCGGCTCGCGCCCATCGCGCGGCTCTCGTGGCTCTTCGGAAACTGGCGCGAGCTCCGCGCCATGTTCCACCGCGCGAAGCCCGACGTCGTCGTCGCGTACGGCATCTCGAACGCGCTCGTGGCGCTCGCGGCAAGCCGCGCCGCCGGGCGGCCGTTCGTCTATCACGTCATGGACGCGCTCCACACGCACGCCGAGTCTCCGCCCGTGCGCATCGTCGCGCGGCTCATCGAGAGCCTCACGATGCGCCGCGCCGATCGCGTCATCGTCGTGAGTCAGGGCCTCGCGCGGTACGCCGCGGGGATGGGCGCGCCGGCTGATCGGCTCACCGTGATCCCGATCGGCGTTCGCAGGATCGCGGCCGACCCCGGGGCGGGCGCGCGCGCCCGGGCGCAGCTCGGAGTCGGCGAGGGCGAGGTGCTTCTTCTCTTCGTCGGCTGGCAGTACGTCTTCTCGGGGCTGCGCGAGCTCGTCGCCGACTTCGCGCGCCGTGGACGGGACGTCCCGTGGCTACGGCTCGCGATCGTCGGCCGCGGCGATCTCTACGAGGAGCTGCAGCAGGTTCGAAAAGCGAGCGGGCTGGAGCGCCAGATCATCATGACCGGCCAGGTTCCTGTCGACGACGTCGCCCCCCTCATCGAAGCCGCGGACTTCGGCCTCCTTCCGGCCTACCGCAACGAGACAATGGAGTACCTCGTGCCGACCAAGGTCGTCGAGTACATGGAGCACGGAAAGGCCGTGATCGCCACGCGCCTGCCAGGCCTCGAGGTCGAGTTCGCCTCGGTTCCGGGCATCGTCTACATCGAGCGACCCGGCGACACGATCGATCGCGTTCGTGGCGTCGCGCAGACGGTGGACCCGGCGGCCATCCGGGCAGTCGCGCGTCGATTGGGTGAGACCTGCCGCGAGGCCATCCAGCGGCGCGACGATTGGGAGACGGTCACCGCCAAGTTCGCGACGCTGTTGCGCGACGAAGCTGGAAAGAAGCGACTCGGGTGAACGGCTAGGCGCTCGCGACGGCCGACCGCGGTCGCGCCGTTTCGGACTCGGCGAGGAGTCGGCGCACACCCGCGATGTCCAGCGTCACGTCACTCGAGGAATACTCGGTGTCACGCGCGGGCGTGCCTGCGGTGCCGAGCTCCGGCAGCACCGGACGGATGACGTAATACTCGCCGCGCTCGATGGTGCGGAAGACCTCCTCCTCAGAGATGAGGATCTCGTGCACCTTCTCGCCGGGACGCACACCGATGATCTCGATCGCGATCTTCTGGTCGCCGATCAGCGCCTTGGCCACATCCATGACCGATGCCGACGGAGCGCGCGGGATGTAGGTGTCCCCCGCCTCGCCGCGGGTGAGGGCCGCGAAGACCGTGTCGACGGCGCGGTCGAGGGTCAGGAGGAACCGCGTCATGCGAGCCATCGTCACGGTGACCGGTCCCCCGGCCCGGATTTGATCGAGGAAGAGCGGAATGACCGAGCCGCGCGAGGAGATGACGTTCCCGTAGCGGACGCACAGGAACTTCGTGCGATGCCCGAGGTTGCCGTTGATGAAGATGCGCTCCTGCAGCGCCTTCGTCATGCCCATCACGTTGACGGGCTTGCAGGCCTTGTCCGTTGAGATCGCGAGCGCGACTTCGACGTCGGCCCCCGGCGAAAGGATCGCGCGGACGACATTGCTCGCGCCGAGGACGTTCGTCTTCACGGCCTCGATGGGCTCGTACTCGCACGAGGGCACCTGCTTGAGAGCGGCTGCGTGGAACACGAACTGGGCGGCGCGTACCGCGGCGGAGATCGAGTCGTAGTCGCGCACGTCGCCGATCTTGAATTCGAGGACGCGCTTGTAGTCGCGATACGCCGCGTCCTCCGTCGGCACC
>VBEU01000051.1 GCA_005883775.1 Chloroflexota bacterium
GCCGTACCGTTCATCAGGGAGCGGATGAAGAGAACGTGCGCGAGTGAATCCGCACCGGCACGCATCGAACGGAACTTGAGGACGGTGAACGTGCGGCCGAAACGCCCCACCCGCTCGGCCCGGTAGAGGATCGGGAATCCGCTGTCGACGCAGATCGCGAGACCGATCAACGCGAGAAGGGGGAGGAGCGCGATCAGCAAGGTGACCGCCACTGCGACGTCGATCGCACGCTTGGCTGCCGCATAGAGGGCGGCGCCGAGGCGCGCCTTGTCGAATGGTCGGACGCCCTCGGCGCCCAGACCGACAGTTGGCGCGAGGACCATCCGCTCCGTCGCCACGGCGAGGATGGAACGGTTTTCGGATTGAGGAGCGCTGCTGGGGCCGCATGACGTTCACGGCCGCATCACATATGCGTCACACGGATGCGCGTTTCTGCGTCAATTCGCCATCAACAGCGGCTCAATCCACGGCGGCGAGCCTCCACTCCGCAAGATGCAAACTGACTCGAGCGCTGCCCGAACGCTCCTCCTTGTCACCAGTCACCCTGGACAACCGAGCTGCGCGGAGCTGGCGCGCGAGGCGGCGGCGGGGGAGCGGCCGCGGAAGGACTACGTCGAGCTCGCGCGGCTCATCGGCGCGGACGTCGTGGACGAGGAATACATGAGGGAACGCGCGACGACGGTCGCGCGGCGAATTGCGGAGCGGGCGAGCCGACCCGCAGGCCAGGCTGTCGAGGCGTTCCTTCGCGGACGGCACTACGACCGGATCTGCGCGTGGTCGGATCGGATCGGCCTTCCGCTTGCTTTCCTGCACAAGCTCGCTCGTGTCGATCGCGACCTGGTTCTCATCTCTTCATGGCTTTCCGCGCCGAAGCCCGCGTTCATGCTTCGCGATCTCCGTGTCCACACGCACCTTCGCGCGATCGTGAGTTACAGCAGCCAACAGAACCGGATCGCCGCTACGCGGCTCGGGATCCCCGCCCATAAGCTGCGCCTCGCGCTCCAGCCGGTCGACGAACGATTCTGGACACCCGAGACCACGCCGTCGCGCGCGCTCATCTGCGCAGTCGGCGTTTCCGGTCGCGATTACGAAACATTGTTCGACGCGGTGAGAGGCCTCGATCTCGAGGTGCGGCTCGCGGTCGGCGGCGGAGAGCTTCCCGCGCGGGCTCTCGAGCGACGGCTCGGAGCGGTGGGCCCTCCGCCCAACGTCAGGCTTGGCCATTACCGGCCCCAGGAGCTGCGTGGTTTGTACTCGGCTGCCCGGTTCGTGGTCATACCTCTTCAGGACATGGAGTACGACGCCGGGGTGACCGCGCTCACGGAAGCGATGTCGATGGGCAAGGCCGTCATCGTCACGCGAACACGCGGTCAGATCGATCTCATCGCGGACGGTATCCAGGGTATCTACGTGCCGCCGCGCGACCCCCGGGCGCTGCGCGCGGCGATCGAGCGGCTCAACGCGGACCCGGCGGAGGCAAAGAGAATGGGACAGGCCGGGCGACGTCTGGTCGAAGAGCGCCACACGCTCACCGGCTATGTGGAGCAGCTCGCCGGGATCGTGAGCGGCGAGGCGACGGTGGTCTCGGTCGAGCCGCGGACGGTCACGATCAGCCCCTGATCGAGTCTCGCGTCATCACTGCGCCAGGTAGAGGCTCAGCGTCACCTTTCCGAAGTCCTTCGTGTCGACGAGAGGGAGCGGCAAGGGGTGACGGTCTCCCGGCGAGTCATGGATCTCGATCCAGAAATAGCGTTCGGCACTCGTCGGAAGAGCGGTGATCACATCGGAGGCGGGTATCAGCACGCTTCCCAGGTAGATCGGAATGTCCGCGCTCGGGCTCAGGATCTTGCTGTCGAGCCCGTAGTAGTGCGACTCGAAGTACGTCAGGGCATCCATGTTGATCACGACGTCACCGGGCCGCCGCTCGGACTCGAGGTAGGCCGCGAGCTCGCGGAACGGCGGCTTCGCCGGATGAGTGAAGAGGTATGCGCTGGCGCCAAGATGCACGAGGAGGACGACCGCCGCGAGGTAGCGAAAGTGCCGCGTGGTCGCTGCCGGCAATACCAGGAGCAAGAGCTCCGCCGGAACGACGACGATGAGATAGCGGTCGAGGAAGACGGGTTTGATCTGCGAGACGGCGAGCGCGCCGACGATCGGAGTGAGAAACAAGAACGCGGCGAGCGGAAAGACCGGTTGGCGGGCAAGGCCTCGGGCGAAAGGGACGAGTATCAGAAGCAGCGGCGCGCCCAGCTTCACCAGATAGAGCGCGACGCTGTCGGCGGTCGGCGCCGGCAGCCACCACCCAGTCGCGGCGCGCCCGAAGGTGACGTAGTTCACGGCCCACGGCAGGCTGGCGGCGAGCGCCACGAGAAGCGGGACGACGGGTTCACGCTTCAGGACCGCCCAGCCGAGCAGCGCGGCGACGATCCACACACCGAACAGATGCGTGTAGAGGAGGGCGGTGGCGGAGATCGCCAGCGCGAGGCGATCCCTCCGCGCGAAGAAGAGGATGGTCGTCGCGGTGAGGAGCGCGAGCAAGCTGTAGGCGCGGACCTCGAAGCCATATCGGAACAGGAACGGCTGCGTCAAAGAAAACGCGAGCAGCCACCACCGGGCGTTTCCACCAAGCCTCGACCCGAGCAGGAACATCACGAGCCCGGTCGCGACAAAGAAGAGAAGCGTCAGGGCGCGCATCGCCACTTCCGAATCTCCGAGCACGCCAACCCAGAAGTGGAGAACGAGGTAGAAGAGCGGCGGCGTTGCGTCGCCAGCCGAGAGCCCAATGATCTCCGACGGCTCGTGCCGGCTCAGTAGTGCGGCGAAAGCCTCGTCGCGCCACAGCGACTCATTGAGCAGGTTCATCGTCGGACTGGCGGATCATGATCGTCCAAGGGATCGCTGGGGCGCGTGCTGAGGCGATCTCAGCGCGGCTCCGGTGCTCTGCTCACCAGGTTCGACGCGGAAGGTAGCTCCGAACGTTGGCGCGAGAGGAGCGTCGAGTGGTACAGCGCCTCCAGCTTTCGCGCCGACGCGTTCCAGTCGTAGCTTCTCTCAACGAGCCGGCGTCCCGCCGATCCGAGACGCGTCGCAAGCGCATTGTCGGCAAGGACCCCGGCGACGCGATCCGCGAAGGCCGGAGCGTTATCGGCGATGAGGATGTTCTCTCCGTCGCTCACGTCGAGGCCTTCGGCTCCGAGGCTCGTTGAGACGACGGGCTTCGCCATCGCCAAAGCCTCGACGATCTTGAGCCGCGTGCCGCCGCCTATCCGCAGCGGGACGACCACCACCTTCGCGCGCTCGAGATACGGACGAACGTCGGGCACCTCGCCCGTGACGATCACGTCGGGGGCAGCCCGCCGCAGGATCTCCGGCGGCGGCGCTGGACCAACGACGAGCAGCCGGACCTCGGGACGGACCCGTTTGATCAGCGGCAGCACGTTGTCGAGGAAGAAGATCAGCCCATCGGTGTTCGGGTAGTGGGCGATGGTCCCGAAGAAGAGGATCGTCGAGGGCTCGGGGGTCGATGCCCGCGGCGAGTAGAAATCGGTGTCGGCGGCGTTCGGTACGACCGCAGTTCGCGCGCGCGGGACCGCCTGGCGGATCGTGGCCTCGTCTCGCGGCGAAGTGACGGCACAGGCATCGGCGGCTCGCCACGACGCCTCTTCCTCCGCCTTGAGCTTCTGGTAATCGACGTAGCTGTGGACCTTTCGCGGAAGCCCCTGCGCCACGCCGACCGTGCGCCGAAGGATCTCGTACTCGATGTTGTGCTCGTCCAGCACGACGGCGGGTCCTTCGGGAAACGCGTAGTGGGCCATCACGCAGGTTTCGACCTGAACGATGTCGAAGCTCGAGCGTTCGAATAGGCGATCGAGCGCCGCCTGGAACGGCCGGCTCTCGTGGCGCAGCCGCGCGAAGCTCTTCCTCCCGATGAGCGAACGGAGCTGCATGGACCGTTTCGCGGGCTTCGAAAGTCCAAAACGCTCGTTCGGGACCGCGACGACCTCGTCGGTGAAGGCACGGATCTCTTGGAGTGCGCGCGTCTGCTCCTCGCCTGGCGAGACGAATGAGACGACCGAGATGGTGTGGCGCTCGGCGAGGCCGGCGATCAGACCGCGGATCCGAACGGGGGATCCGGACTGGCGTGAGGGCACGTGTCGAGTAACGAACAGGATCCGGAGTCGCCGCTCACCCCCGGCGGGATCGTCTCGCCACACCGACGGTATGGAGTCGCAGGGCCATTAAGGGCGACTCGGGCGGCCCATTAAGGGCGCTTTGCGGGGGCTTTGGCAGCGCTCGCTCGGTCCGCAAGCACGCCGCACCCGCCCGGCAGATATCAATGGACAGGCTCACATTCCTTCAATGACCCACGGTTAGGGTCGCCTGCGATGCGCCCGTATCTGGCCACGGCGCGCCGCTACTGGTGGGTACTCGTGATGGTGCTTGCCATCATTTGGGGCGCCGGCTTGGTCGCCGGCTATGTCGAGTACGCCTCGACATACTCGTCGGAGGCGACCGTTTGGGTGCACCGCGCGCCGCAGGATCTTGGGGCCGCGAATCCGGACGAGCCCAACCTGCCGCTCCTGCAAACGTCCGCTTCACAGCAGGCGGATCTTCTGAACCAGCTCCTGCAGACGAAGAGCTTTCTCCGCGACGTCGTCCGAAAGACCGCCCTCGGACCGTCGATCGAGGCGCAGACGGATGACGGCGCCGCGCTCGATGCGATCGCGAAACACTTCAAGGTCCAGGCCCTCGGCACGAACTTGATCAGTGTTTCGTACGCCGCGCACGATCCCCGGACGGCGCGCGACATGGTGGTAGCTGCTCTGGCCGTCCGCGGCGAGCGCGTGGCGGCCGCGGGAACCGCGGCGACGACAGCCGTGAGCACCCTCTACCAAAAAGAGCTCGATCTCGCCGAAGGGAAGGCGGTCGCGGCGCAGCAGGCGATCGATGAGTTCAACGCGAGCCATTCCGGCGACCTCAGCTCAACGGATCAGGAAGAGTGGGCGCGCCTTCGTCTCACGCTCGACCTGGCGAACGTGCGCGTCATGGACCTAAGGAATCGCATCGATCAAGCCGCGCTCGCGCCGGCGATCCTCGACATGAGCGGCCTCGAGTTCCAGGTGGTCGACGAGCCACGCGAGGAGGGCGCGCCGCACGGCGGCACCCGTCCCGCGCTCACTCTGGCGGGCGTGGCGTTCATTGCGGGACTCGCGCTCGCTGCGCTTCTCGTCGCGATCGGCACCGTCCTTGTCGATCACGTCGCCGGACCGGCCGACCTCGTGCGACTCGGGCCGGCGCGCCTCTTCGCGACCGTGCCGCGAGTCGGACGTGCGGGCGGAACGTCGCGAGACCTCCGGGCCATGCTGGCCGCGGTCGCCTTCGCGGATGGGCGACCCGATGCCGAGGCGACCAAGACATGACGCTTGACGATCCCCTCCCGCGGAGCTTCGACGGACTGGCGAGCCGCGTCGACGCCACGGGCTTTCGGAGTGTGGCGTTCACGAGCGCGCTGGCCGGAGAGGGTGTGAGCACCATCGCGCTCGGCACGGCACTCTCGCTCGTCGCGCTGCGCAGCGAGGCCGTTCTGCTCATCGACGCCAACTGGATCCAGCCCTCGCTGACGGAGGACGCGCAGCTCGCATCCGCTCCTGGCCTCGCCGATTGCCTGGCCGGAAACACCGACGCGGCATCGGCGATACGACCCGGCTCGAGATCGCGGCCCGCGTTCCTGCCGATCGGCGATCGCACCGCGGCTCGGCCGACCCTTCGCTCGCTCGCGTCACTCCTGACGCGAGATCTCGCGAACTACTCGACCGCGATCGTCGACCTGCCACCCGTGCTTGCCGGCGAGTCCTTCGTGCTGTCGTGGGCGGCCCTGGTCGACCAGGTGCTCGTCGTCCTTCGCGAGGCGTCGACGCCATTGCCACAGGTGCGCGAAGCTCTTGGCAAGCTCGGAAACGCGACGAACGCGCAGATCGTCCTGAATCGAACGGTTCCGCAGAGCGGGAGCGCGACGGCGGCACTGCGGGCGGTCCGAACGTGACCTACACAGCGCTCGCGTTGCTCTTCGCGCTCGCGTGCATCGGAATCGGGGCCCGCGCCGGTCTCGGTCTGGCGCGACCGCTCGTCGCGGCGCTCCTTGCCGGGGCGATGATCCTCGCGCAATTCGCTCTCCTGATCCCACGATGAGCGTCCGCGTCGAATCCGCCGGCGGCATCCCCCGCACCAGCGACTGGTACGCATCGCGCGCGCGACGCCGTTCGCTCATCGCCGCCGCGATCGCGATCGCGCTCGCGGGCGCTTACGCCGCCGCGATCGTCGCGACGGAAGGCGACGGCCGCCTGGTGATCCCTGTCGTCGCGATCCTCGTCGTGTTCGCGATCCTCGCGAACCCGGCTGTCGGCATCTACCTGCTGTTTGCCGCCGGGATCCTCTTCGAGCAATTTCCAATCACCGGTCTCACTCCCATCACCTCGCAAACGCATATCTTCGCGAACCTCTCCGAGTACACCGACTTCCCGCTCCGTCTCAGCCTGTCGGACCTGCTGATCGCGCTCACGGCGCTGAGCTGGGCCGCGCGACTCGTCATGGCCCGGGACCGAACGGCGACGACGATGGGCCCGTTCGGCTGGGCCGTCGTGGGATACCTCATGGTCTTCGGGGTCGGCGTCGCGATCGGCGTGGCGCGAGGCGGCGCATGGGACCCGAACGCCACGCTCGGCGAGCTACGCGGACCGGCGTATCTCTTCCTCTTGTACTTCCTCGCGGCGAACCTGATCCGCGATCGCGCGCAGCTCGGGATCCTCGCATGGATCCTCGTCGCGGCGGTGGGCGTGAAGGCCGTCCAGGGGCTTCTCAACTACCAGGAGGCTCTGAGTGGGCCGCTCGCCGTGGCCGCGACGGTCGCCAACCAGGCCGTCACCGCCGACGAGGACGTCATCTTCTTCGATCTCGCCATCGCGCTCGCCGTGGTCCTGATGCTGCTCGGCGTCCGCGGCAGGCTCACCCACGCGCTCTTCGTGCTGTTGCCGCTCATCCTCGCTGCGGAGATGCTCACGCAGCGGCGGGCGGGCTTCATCGCGCTCGGAGCGGTCCTCATCGCGGTCATGCTCCTGGTCCTGATCTCTGATCCGCGCCGCGGTCTCGCGCTCGCCGCGATCGGGACGATCAGCTTGGGGATCTACCTCGCCCTCTTTTGGGATCAGAGCGGGCCGCTCGGCGGACCCGTCCGAGCGCTCCGTGCCGTCATGGATCCCGCGTCCGTCAGTACGCGTGACATGTCTTCGGACGCGTGGCGTGAGATCGAGAACCGGAACATCGCCTACACCATCAGCCAGCTGCCGCTCACCGGGGTCGGCGTCGGTCAGCAATACATCTTCCGAGAAGAGCCGCCCCCGCTCCCCGCGAGCTTTACATACTGGCGGTACATCACGCACAACGCGCTCCTTTGGATGTGGCTGAAGGCCGGACCGCTCGGGGCGTTCGCGCTCTGGTTCCTCGTCGCGCGCGTCCTGCTCGTCGCGTCGTCCGCGTACGTGCGACTCCGCGACCCCGCCCTGCGAGCCGCGGCCGCGGTCATCGTCGGCCTGACGGTCATCCAGATCGTCTTCTCGTCGGTCGACCTCGGTCTCACCTACAGCCGGACGATGATCGTGCTCGGCGTCACGCTCGGCCTCGGCGCGCTCATCGTCCGAAGCGGTGCTGCCGGCCGGCCCTTGCGTCTTGCGACCGAGCGGGAGGCACCCTAGTGGCGCGGATCTGTCTCATCCGCGCGTGGTACTTCTCGGTCGACGCCAGGGTCACCCGCGAGGTGCAGGCGCTCCTGCGCGCCGGCCACGAGGTGGACGTGATCTGCGCCACCCTGCCCGGCGAGCCTCGTCTCGAGCGAAGGGGCGCTCTCACGATCCACCGCCTCCCGATCGCGCGACGGCGAGCCGGACTCTGGCGCTACCTGTTCGAGTTCGTAGCCTTCCAGATCCTGGCGACCGTGCTTGCCGCGGCGTTGCACCTGCGCCGCCGGTACGACATCGTGCAGGTCCACTCGCTGCCCGACTGGCTCGTGTTCGCGGCCATCGTGCCGCGTCTCCTCGGCGCCCGGGTCCTTCTCGACCTGCACGAATGCATGCCCGAGTACTTCATCACCAAATACCAGCTGCAATCGGATCACGTTCTCGTTCGATTCCTGATGCTCCTGGAGCAGGTGAGCATCCGCTTCGCCCACTCGGTCATCACCTGCACGGAGCAGATGCGACAGCGCTTCATCGAGCGCGGCGCGCCCGGGGAGAAGATCGCGGTCATCCTGAATTCGTTCGATGAGGAGCGTTTCGATCCGCACCACTATCCGCGCACAAGAAGCCTGGGCGATCCGTTCGTGCTCGTGTGCCACGGAACGGTCGACGAGAACTATGGGCTCGACGTCGCCATCCGCGCCGTCGCGCTCCTACGTCCTCGGATCCCGCATCTTCGCCTCGAGATCTATGGCGACGGGACGCATCGCGCGTCGCTCATGGCGCTCGCGCGGGAAATGGGCCTCGGTGAGGTCGTGTGGTTCAGCGACGGATTCATTCCGGTCGAGGCGCTGCTGCCGCGTATCGCCGACGCCGACGTCGGGGTCGTGGCCATCCGCCGTGATGCGTTCCGTGACCTGACGCACTGCAACAAGATGTACGACCTCGTCGCGATGGGGAAGCCGGTGGTCATCTCGCGGACGACCGCGGTCAGCGCCTATTTCGGCGCCGACTGCTTCCAAATGTTCGAGTCGGGAGACGAACGCGACCTGGCGCGGGCGATCCACGACCTCTATGCGGATCCGGCGCTCCGCGAACGGCTCGTACGCCGCGCGAGCGAGGTCGCTGAGCCGTACCGGTGGGCGCACCAGCGCGAGCACTACCTCGACGTCGTGCGACGCCTCCTGGCCACACGCCGGCCCCGCATCTCCCCGCCGGTTGAGGGAACCGTCGGCGAGCCCATCGCTGTCGAGGCGGGGGACCGGCGATGAGCCTCGTCATGAGTCTCCGCAGCCGCGGCGGCTCGGGATCGGCGGCGCGAGCGGGCAAGGTCCTGACGCGGTTCGGTGCCACGGCAGGCGCGATGGTGCGGCGACTCGATCGGTACGACGCGATCACGAGCGAGCTCGGGATCCGGCCGACGTGGCCGACGACGGCGAGCGTGCTGGCGCGGCACCCCGATCTCCTGCGGCGGTACGCGGAGCAGGGGGTGGAGCTCGCGCTCCACGGGCTCGTGCACGGCGATCACGGCGGCTTGGATGAGGCACAGCAGCGCGAGGCGATCGCTCGCGCCGCGGACATCTTCGATCGCAGCGGCCTTCAGGCGACAGGCTTCCGCGGTCCGTATCTGCGCTACAACGCGGCGACCCTGAACGTCCTCCGCGAGCTCGGCCTCCGCTACCACAGCAGCCAGGCCGTCGTGTACCCGCTCTGCGGCGAAGCCGATGGCGCTCGCCAGACGGCCTACGCCCTCGCGCTCGAGCTCTACTCGGCACGCGACGCGCGGCGCATCGCGGTCACTCCCAGATTGCGCTCCGGTCTCGTCGACATACCCGTCTCGATCCCCGATGACGAGATCCTCATCGAACGGCTCCGCCTCGACGAGGCCGCGCAGACGGCGCAGTGGCTCTCCGTGCTCGAGGAGACCTACAGGCGGGGCGATCTCTTCACCGTGCAGCTTCATCCCGAACGGATCACGGAACTTGCGGCGGCGCTCCAGGCCACCTTGGTGGCGGCTCGAAAGCGGCGGCCCGCTGTGTTCATAGCGACGCTCGACGAGATCGCGTCGTGGTGGCAGCGTCGAAGCCGCGCGACCCTGCGAGTGCTGCGCACCGGCGAGGGCCGCTACCGCGTGCGGCTCGATGCCGATCCCGAGACGACCCTGCTGGTGCGAGGGCTCAACGTCCCGCGCACCGCGTGGTCCGGCCAGGACGCGACCGCCGACGTGCGGGATTTCGAGGCCGATGCGCCTCGTGTCCCAATCGTCGGCGTCTCGCGTCGAACCCCGTCGGAGGTACTGCGATTCCTGGACGAGGAAGGCCTGCCCCACGAAGTGAGCGACGCGTCGGCGTCGTACGGGGCTTACGTCGATGTCTCGGCCGAGGACTGGACCGAGGCGTCCGTCCTGGATGCCGTTGACCGAGCGCCCGGCCCGCTGGTGCGCGTGTGGCGATGGCCGCACGGCGCGCGCAGCGCGCTCGCGGTCACGGGCGACATCGACGCCCTGACGTTGTTCGACTTCGCGATCCGTTCCTGGGAGACCCGCTCCTACGCCTCAGGGAGAGGACACGAATGAGCAAGCGACTTGACGCGATCGTCATCGGCGCGGGGCCATACGGCTTGGCCGCGGCCGCCGCGCTCCGGAGTGCGGGCGTTGATCCCCATGTGTTCGGCGAGCCCATGTCGTTTTGGATGGAGCACATGCCGAAGGGCATGCTCCTGCGGAGCCCGTGGGGCGCATCGCACATCGGCGACCCCGGAGGACCTTTGTCGCTTGACGAGTTCGAGCGTGTCCACGGATCTGAGATCGCGCGACCGATCCCGCTCGCGGACTTCGTCTCGTATGGGCGATGGTTCCAGCACCGGATCCTCTCCGACCTGGACCGGCGCCGCGTCGAGCGGGTCGAGGCGCTCGACGAGGGCGGCTTCCGCGTGACGATCGATGACGGTGAAGCCATCGACTCCCGCCGAGTGGTGATCGCTGCCGGTATCGCGTCATTCGCGTGGCGGCCGCCCGAGTTCGATGGCCTTCCGACCGGACTCGCAAGCCATTCCAGCGACCATGCCGACCTCGGCGATCTCGGCGGCCGGAACGTCGTCGTCATCGGCGGCGGACAGAGTGCGCTCGAATCGGGTGTCCTCGCGGGCGAAGCCGGGGCAAAGGTCGAGGTGATCCTGCGCGCGCCCGCGCTCCGTTGGGTGGGGCGCGCGACACGCGACGGTCCCCTCGGTCGCGTCTTCTTCCACCGGACCGACGTGGGACCGGCGGTCGTGAGCCAGATCGTCGCTCGACCCACGCTCGTCCGGCGGTTGCCGCTTCGGACGCAGCGCCACCTGACGCGGCGGTCCCTTGCCGCCGGAGCGGCGCTCTGGCTGCGTCCGCGAATGACGAATATCGCGCTCACCGTCGGTCGACGGGTGACCGAGGTCGCGCGATCGAATGGCCACCTGCGCCTCCGCCTCGACGATGGATCGGGCCGCGACATCGACCACGTGATCCTGGCGACGGGCTATCACGTCGACATCGGTCGCTATGCCTTTCTCCCCCGATCGCTCGTCTCGCGGGTCGTGTGCGTCGACGGGCACCCCGTACTCGACGAGGGCTTCCAATCCTCCGTCCCAGGGCTGCATTTCCTCGGGGCTCCCGCGGTCCACTCGTTCGGGCCACTCGTTCGCTTCGTCGCCGGGACGGATTTCGCCGCGAGGACCCTCGCCCGATCCATCGTCCAGCGCCACGTCATGCCGACGTTCAGCGGCGATCGCCGCGCTCTGTACCGCGCACCGGAGGGACGCCCGCGATGATGGCGCGGCAGCCTGGCGCGGTGGTGCTCGGGAGCGACTACAAGGCGCTCGGAGTCGTCCGGAGTCTCGGGCGGCACGGCATTCCGGTCTGGCTCGTCCGGGACGATCACGCCCTCGCGAACGCGTCGCGATACACGCGCCGAAGCCTCGCGTGGCCGGCCGCGGGCGAAGCCCGGCGTGTCGAATATCTGGTCGAGCTCGGCCGAAGGTACGCGCTCGATGGCTGGGCCGTGTTCCCAACCGACGACGAGGGCGCCGCCCTCCTCGCACGGAACCGCGAGATCCTCGGCCAGCGCTACCTGATCACCGTCCCGAGCTGGGAGACGCTGCGCTGGGCATACGACAAACGCCTGACGTACCGGATCGCCGCGGACCTCGGCGTCGATCATCCACGGACCCATTACCCGGCGAACAGGGACGATGTCCTGGCGTACGACGGCCGATATCCGGCGATCCTCAAGCCGGCCATCCGCGCGGAGCTCAATTCGTTCACTGTGTCGAAGGCCTGGCCGGCCGACGACGCGCCCGGTCTCGTGGCGCGCTACGAAGAGGCCATCGCGCTCGTTGAACCGGCCCTCATCATGGTCCAGGAGGTCATTCCCGGAGGTGGCGAGGCCCAGCTCTCGTTCGCGGCGCTCTGCCGCGACGGACACGTCGTGGCGTCGCTTGCCGCGCGGAGGACACGACAGTGGCCGATGGATTTCGGACGGGCGAGCACGTATGTCGAGACCATTGACGCGCCTGACGTCGAGCGGATCGCGCGGCGCATCCTGAACGCGCTGCGGTTCGATGGGATCGTCGAGGTCGAATTCAAGCGTGACCCCCGCGATGGCGCCCTCAAGCTCCTCGACATCAACCCCCGCGTGTGGGGCTGGCACTCGCTGGGCCGGGCCGCCGGCGTCGACTTTCCGTACCTCCTCTGGCGTCTTCTCAGGGGGGAGCAAGTCGACGAGCGGCGCGGGCGGGCCGGCGTCCGTTGGGTGCGCGCGCTGACGGATCTTCCGGTCTCGATCGGCGAGATACGCGCGGGACGCATGACGATGCGCGAGTATCTGGCCTCGCTCCGCGGTCCGATGGAGTTCGCGATCCTCGCGGCCGACGATCCGCTTCCCGCCGTCGTCGAGATCCCATCCGCTCTGCATCTCGCCTGGCTCCGCCGAATGCGCGATCGCCGGACCGTGGCGGCACGTCCCGCCCCGCCTGTCGCCACAGGCGCCCCCTCCGGAAGCTGCTTGCGGTCATGAGGCTCATTGAACTTGGCGATCGGGGGTGGCTCGAGTTCGTGCAGGGCCGGGCTGACGCGACGCTCTTCCACCATCCGGTCTGGGCGCGTCTTCTTGCCGACTGCTACGGCTACCGGCCGCTGGTGGCGGCGCTCGCGGAACACGGAGCACTCAGCGCGGGAATGCCCGTTATCGACGTGAGCCGGCCGTTTGGTGGACGGCGCTGGGTGTCGCTCCCGTTCACCGATCGGTGCCCCCCGCTGTTGGGGGAGAACGCGGGCGATCTGGCCGCAGGCTCGGTCGAGCTCGCAACGTCATGCAAGCTCGACCTGCTCGAGCTGCGGGGCGGGCTCGTCGACCACGTCGCCATCCATCGCGACGCGGCGTTCGTGCATCACGAGGTCGCCGTCGCGGCCAACGAGCGCGAAAACTGGGATCGCCTGGCCCGGAACCATCGTCGCAACGTACGCATCGCCGAACGGGCCGGCGTCCGCATCGTGCGCGGCGTCTCGGCATCGGACATCGAGACCTTCTACGGCCTCCACCTTCGCACACGCAGACGGCTCGGGGTGCCGGTCCAGCCGCGCCGCTTCTTCCGGCTGCTTCTGGATACCGTCATCGGACAGGGTCTCGGGTTCGTGCTCACCGCCTACAGCGGCGCGCATCCCGTGGCGAGTGCGGTCTTCGGCTCGTGGAACGGCACGCTCATCTACAAGTACAGCGCGCGCGACGAGCGCTTCGCGAAGTTGGACGCGAACTACCTGCTGCTGTGGTCCGCGATCCGATGGGCGAGCGAGAACGGGTACCACACCTTCGATCTCGGCCGCTCGAACGTGGAGCAGGAACCGCTGCGCAGCTTCAAGGACGGATGGGGCGCACGCGAAGAGCCGCTTGCGTACTCGCGGATATCGCGCGTTCCGGTGCGAACCCGTGCACCAGGTTTCGAGACCGCGATGTCGCTCGTCATCCGGAACTCCGCGCCGTGGGTCTGCCGCACCGTCGGCGAGCTCTTTTACCGGTATGCGACGTGAGGGTGTGGGCGGCGCTCGCGTCGTTGGTGGTGACGATCCTCCTGAGCGTGACCGCGACCTCGCCGTCTTCGCTGGCGCTCGCAGGCGGCACGCCCGCGGCATCCGCCGATCCGCTGCCGCTGCCGGGACTGCGCGCGCAGGCAAACCGGCTGACCGACATGATGGGCCAGCCCGTGCAGCTCCACGGCGTCAATCGCTCGGGGACCGAATACGCGTGCATCCAGGGGTGGGGGATCTTCAGCGGGCCGAACGACGCGGCATCGCTCCAAGCCATGAAGCTCTGGGGCGTCAACGCGGTCCGCGTGCCCTTGAACGAGGACTGCTGGCTTGGGATCAACGGCGCGCCAGCCGCTTACTCCGGGGCGATCTACCAGCAGGCCATCAGGGACTACGTGGC
>VBEU01000097.1 GCA_005883775.1 Chloroflexota bacterium
TGGAGCGGGTCGCGGACCTCCTGGGCATCCGCCACCTCCTCCCGAGGCGGCCCGCCCAGCTCTCCGGCGGCGAGCAGCAACGTGTCGCCCTCGCGCGAGCCATCGTCCGCGAGCCGCGAGTGTTCCTTATGGATGAGCCGCTCTCGAACCTCGACGCGAAGCTCCGGACGCATACCCGGACGGAGCTCAAGGCGCTTCAGAAGCAGCTCGGTGTGACGACGATCTTCGTCACCCACGACCAGGCCGAGGCCATGACCATGGGCGACCGCATCGCAGTGCTCGACGCCGGCAGGCTCCAGCAGCTCGGCTCGCCGGACACCGTGTACCAGCGGCCGGCAAATCTCTTCGTCGCACAGTTCATCGGAAGCCCTCCCATGAACATCGTCGACGCCCGTCGCGACGGCGGAGCGCTCGTGCTCGCCGGAGATTGGCGAGTCGACGCGCCGCGTGGGGTCGCCGCCAAGGACGGCGTCAAGGTTGGACTGAGGCCAGAAGCGATCCAGCTCGAGCTCACGCCGGCGCCGGGGGCGCAGCCGGCCGATGTCCTCGTGTCCGAGCCCCTCGGGAGCGAGGTGATCGTCAACGTCATGCTCGGCGATGTTCTGCTGAAGGTGAGGACGGGACCAGAGGTCCGCCCGGATCCGGGGACGCGTGTCTTCCTGCGCGCACGCCCCGAGGGGGTGCGAGTCTTCGACGCGTCGAGTGGCGCCGCGCTGAATTGACGGACGGACGCGAGCGGCCAACTCCAAGTACACCACCCGACCGCGTCCTGAGCGGGACCTTCGCGAAGGATCACGAGCGCCGTTACGCGCACGTGCCGTTCGACGTTCCGGACGGGGTCCGTCAGCTCCACGTCCGCTATGGATATACCGACCGGATCGATTCCGACCCATTGATCACCGGCGGTAACACGCTCGACATCGGTCTCTTCGACGAGCGCGGTATCGCCGAGGCTAGTCCTGGGTTTCGTGGTTGGAGTGGCAGCGAGAAAATGGAGTTCACGATCGATGAGGGTTGGGCGACCCCGCCGTACCGCGCTGGGCAGATCGGTGCCGGCACCTGGCACATCCTGCTCGGCCCGTACAAGGTGGGTCCCCGCGGCTGTGACTGGAAGGTCGAGATCTGGTTCGATCCCGGCATCCGCAGCGCCTGGAGGATGAGCGGCGCCGTCGTGGGCCACCGTGAGCCTGATCCCCTGCCAGAGCCGCGTGCCGGATGGCTGCGTGGGGATCTCCATTGCCACACGCTCTACTCCGACGGCGATGCGTGGCCGCAGGAGATGCTCCACACGGCGGCGGAGGCCGGCCTGGATTTTCTGGGTGTGACCGACCACAACAACGTCGGTCACCAGCTCGCCTACGGGCCGGGCGGCGACGGCCTTCCGATCGTCCTGCCAGGACTCGAGGTGACCACCTACGGCGGGCATTGGAACGCATGGGGCACCGACCGCTGGTGGGAATTCCGCGAGCCTGAGGCAAGAGCGGTGGA
This sequence comes from Chloroflexota bacterium, assembly GCA_005883775.1. Lineage (GTDB taxonomy): Bacteria > Chloroflexota > Limnocylindria > P2-11E > P2-11E > 3-1-20CM-2-70-9. The sequence goes on from VBEU01000097.1 coordinate 1,489, forward strand.
GCGAACGATGCGCGCCGCGGCCGAGAGCGGCGCCGTCGTCAGCATCAACCACCCCAAACCGTTCGGCCCACCCTGGGAGTACGCGGTTTTTGGCGGGTTCCACGCCGTCGAGGTGTGGAATGGCCCATGGCCACAGCTGAACACAGCATCGCTCGATCACTGGGACGGCCTGCTGCGCCGCGGCGTTCGCTGCGCCGCGCTCGGCGGCAGCGACACCCATTACCTGCACGGCCGCGACGTCCCGCCCCGCCACGCCGATTCGCTCGGGACGCCCACGACGTGGGTGCGCGCCGAAGCGAGCGTGCCCTCCATCCTCGAGGCGCTACGCGAGGGTCGATCCTTTGTGTCGGAGTCGCCGCGTGGCCCGCAGCTCTATCTCGATCCGGACCGCGCACGCACGGGGCGCGTCGCGGTCGAGGTCCGCGACGGCACCGGCGCCACCTTGCGTCTGCTCGGCGACGGAGGGGTCATCGCCAGTTCCTCGATCGATGATCCGCGCTGGGACGCGACGTTCGAGGTTCCTGGAGGCACGCGTTATGTCCGCGCGCAGCTCGAGAGCTCCGCGGGGGACGTCCGGGCGCTCGCCAATCCGATCTGGGCGGAGAGGATCTGGAGCTGAGTACCCCGCCGAATCCGGAGTCCTTCTTGGCACATCGCGGCAGGATCATCGAGCTCAAGGTCCACCGCTGCCTCTGGAGCGGAGACTATTCCGAGAACTCGCCGCTCGCCATCGAGGAGTGCGGCCGCGAGAACGTGCTTCGCACGGAGATCGACGTCCAGCTTCTGCGGGACGGCGAATTCGTGGTCTTCCACGACGACCGGTTCGACCGAGTGACCGACGCGCGTGGACTGGTGCGCGAGACGAGCGCGGCCGACGCCACCCGCGCACGATTCAAGGATGGCTCGCATCCGCTCCTGTTCGCGGAAGCGGTCGCGCTGATTGCCGCCCGCGACTACCCGAGGCGCATCGAGATCGATCTCAAGGACTTGGCCCCGTATGCGTGGCCGCAGGCGGAGGCCCTCGTGCGATCGGTGCAACCGATCAAGGCGCGCGCCCACTTCAGCTGTCCCGCCGACTGGAATCTCCGGCGACTCCTCGGCCTGGATGGCACCCTCGAGGTCAGCCTCAATCCGCACAGCTACATCGATACTGAGGACGAACCAGGGCTCCGCCTGCCGATGGGTGCCTACGGCTATCGGGACGCCCATCCGCTCGCGAAGCGGCGGCTCACGACGACGGCCGAGTACCTGCGCGATCGCTTCGGCGGCATCATGCGGCTCGTCCCCGGCCCGAGTGAGGCGCATCTTCGCTTGGCGATGTTCGAGCGCATGCTTGACGATGGCATCGCGGACGCGGCGGAGATCTTCCACGCCCTTGGGATCAAAGTCGACGTCTGGACGCTCGATGCGGATACGCCGCGCTGGCGCGAGCGCTTCGCACGGCTGGTGGACGCGGGCGTGGACATCGTGACGACGAACACCGCGCGGTCGCTTGCGACGGCTGGGCGCACGCCGACGTGATCGTCCTTACCGTCCGGCCTCCAAGCGTCGCGGTCGGGCGAATGCGTGTCCGTGGAGGGATCGCTACACCAGCAGGCGGTACCGATGATCGCGAGAGCACAACGTGAATGGAGCGGGCCTCGTCGATGAGCCTGGGCGACGCGAGACGAACACCCCGTCACGGGCCCGTCCGCGGATTCATGGTTTCGCTGACCTCTGGATAGGGCACGGTCGGCCCACCGGATTGAGTCGCCGTCGGGGCTAGCTCCGATCGCCGTCCGCGCTTGGGAAGGCGCGCGCTCGGGTGAACCGGACGAACACCGGCTCTTCGCCGAGCCGGAACGACTTGGGCACGCGGGCCTCGAGCTGGCCGAGCACTGGATGGCGGCCGAGGAGTCGCTTGTAGGCGCCGAAATTGACCAGCCGAGTGTCCTCGAGGCGGAACCCGTCCGGCACCGGGGCGCGAAGCACCTCCATGTCCTCCGGTCGGGCGGAGACCGTCACGAGCGCGCCGTCGGCAAGGCCGTCGGCCTCGACCGGCACGCGCGCATCGCCGATCCGAGCGACCGCGCTCCCGCCGGCGACGCTCAGCGTCCCGCTCAGCAGGTTGCTCGAGCCGATGAAGTCCGCGACGAACGCCGTGGCCGGCCGGTCGTAGATGTCCAGGGCGTCGCCGACCTGCTGAAGCACGCCTTTGTTCATGACCGCGATGCGATCGGCCATGGTGAGGGCTTCTTCCTGATCGTGCGTGACGTACACCGTCGTGATCTGCAGCTCCTGCTGGATCCGGCGGATCTCGTCGCGCATGCGCACGCGCAGCTTCGCGTCGAGGTTCGAGAGCGGCTCGTCAAGCAGCAGGATTTTCGGACCGAGCACAAGCGCTCGCGCAAGAGCAACACGCTGCTGCTGACCGCCCGA
>VBEU01000098.1 GCA_005883775.1 Chloroflexota bacterium
CGGAGGATCCGCGACAGGTAGCCGGCATCCAGTCCCAGCTCGCGGACGAGCTCGCTTGCACTCGCCGATCGCCGGTGCGCGAGCTCGTACAGGACGCGCACCTCGGTCAGGGAGAACGGACTCCGCAGGTAGCCCTCGTCGAGCACCCCGATGCGGCTCGTGTACAGGCGGTTGAACTCGCGCACCGCCGCAACGCGCCGGGCCAGCGTACTTCCCACATGGCGAGGATAGTTGACTCCGTCAACTATTTCCGACGGCGCAACACCGCCCGGTCGTGCGAGAAGTGAATGCGGTCGGCGTTGAACTCCCGCAGGCGCTCGATGCTCGCGTCGGCAGGCCCGGTCGCGAACGAGCGCGCGTCCTGGGCCGCCTGCCCCACGATGAGCACGAGCCCGTCTCCGGTCCGCACCGTCACCGACTGGTGGCCGGGCGTGTGACCGGGCGTCGCGAGGACGCTCACGCCCTCAACGATCTCGCGATCGCCTTCGACCGCCTCGTAGCGGGCGTCAGGAAAGTCGACCCATTCGACCACCGTGTGCCCTTCGCGCAGCGCGAGGTCGAGCTCGGCTTGCTGGACGTGGATCGGAACGCCCGGGAACGCCCGGTTCTGTCCGCAGTGGTCGAAATGCAAGTGGCTATTGACGACCGCGACCACCGCAGTGGGATCGAGCTTCGCTGCCGCGAGCGCCTCGCGGACATCGCGGACGCGCGGCCGGTAGTTCTCCTTGACCCAGGCGTTGCCTTCACCGACGCCCGTGTCGACGAGGACGATCCCGTCGGGATGGCGGATCGCGAACGCGAGGACCGGGCCGTCCTGCCCGGCGAGTGGATGCGACTCCGGATATGTGACGTCGGCGAGATGAAGAGGGACGACGTCCTCGGGTGTCATGAGCGCTTCATCGTGGACCGGCCGCCGTCGATCCGCCTGGAAGTCTCTTTGGCTACAGAACCGCTCGTATGAGCGGACAGCGGGCATCTCACGGGGGGATGAGACGTTACGTTTTACGGACATGGTTCGGTCGCGGCGTGCCTCCAGCGCCAATGTGTGGCTGGCCCTCGGCATCGTCTATGTCGTCTGGGGCTCGACCTACCTCGCCATCGCGATCGCGGTCCAGACGCTCCCGCCGCTCTTCTACTCGGGGGTCCGCTTCGCGATTGCGGGCCTGATCCTTGCCGGATGGCTGGCACTACGAGGTGTCGACCTACGCATCTCACGGCGCGAGCTGGGCGGGGCCGCGGCGGTTGGCATGCTCATGCTCGCCGGCGGCAACGGCCTGGTGAGTCTCGCCGAGCGCACGGTGCCTTCAGGGGTAGCTGCTCTGATCGTCGCCTCGATCCCTCTCTGGATCGTGGTCTACCGGATGATCGCGGGCGAACGCGTCGGCCGCGACCTGCTTGCGGGAGTTCTGCTCGGCCTGGTCGGGGTCGCCGTTCTTGTCGTGCCCGGCGGCCTCAATGGAACGGTCGATCCGGTCGGCGCGCTGATGCTGTTCGGCGCGACGCTGTCGTGGGCGCTCGGAACTTTCCTCTCGCCGCGTCTTGAGACGCCGCGCAACGCTCTTGTCTCGACGGCCTACCAGATGCTCGCGGGAGGCGTCGTCCTCGTCGTGGCCGCTGTTGGCAACGGTGAGGTCGCGCAGCTGGAGCCCGCGACCTTTTCTGCGCGATCGCTCATCGCGTTCGCGTATCTCGTCGTCTTCGGCTCGCTGGTCGCGTACACCGCGTACACCTGGCTCCTGCAGAACGCCTCCGTGTCTCTCGTGTCGACATACGCGTTCGTAAATCCGGTCGTTGCTGTCGTACTGGGTGCCCTGATCCTCAGCGAGCCGATCACGCCGACCATCGTGGTCGGCGCCGCGGTCATCGTCGTCGCGGTCGCGTTCATCGTCTTCCGCCAGAACGCCGCGCGACGCGCCGAGCGCATCGCGCCAACCGCGGAGGCCGCGGACTAACAAAGAGACCGCGTCGCGCCAGCGAAACGGTACTCGTGCGTTATACCCGCTGGATGCGTTCACTCCGCTACGCGTTCACGGGTCTCTTGGTCTTGACGTTGGTTTCGATCCGCGCGGATACATGGCCCTGGCCTCCCGCGGGCGGGGAGGCGCGGCACAGCACCGGCATCGTTCTCCTCGGTCCGATCGACTTCGACGCTATCCGCAACGCCGAACCATTCGAGGGCCCGCTCAGAAAGGCGTGGAGCGACTCCTTCACGCTGGCGGAGGAGGTGGAGCCCGACCTCCTCGGCTACCCGTGGCCGGACCGGCAGGCTGGTGAGCTCGTCGTATCGGTCGCGGACCCAAGAGGTCTGGACGTAGTTCAGACGTGGGTGCGGTTGGGATTGCAGGTCGCATCGCCGAAACCTGGCGGCCCCTTCACCATCGATCTACCGCGGCCAGAGGTTCCCGTTCGGATCGTCTCGGTGCACCACTCGATCCGGGGGCTCGAGCGGATCATGGATGGCGTGACCGACCTCATTCGAGCCGGGGTCCCGGGCGCCGATCGCATCTACAGCATGGGTGCGGACTACGAGCACGACCGCGTGATCATCGTGACGGATCGCCTGAACGACCAGCTCCTGGAGGCGGTCGCCGCGCGGTTCGGTGTCGACGTGATCGCTGTCCGGGTGGATCCCCGAGCGACGCCGATGCACCTGGTCTAGCCGGCGAGACGCCCCAGCTCTTCCTCGTTCAACAATCGATCGCTCGTCTTCGCCGCAGCGAGGATCCGGTCGATCCGTTCCCGGGTCGCGTCGATGCCGCGCGACTCGAGCCAGTACACGACGTTCGACTCGCCGCTCATCGGTCCGACCTCGATACGCTGCTCCCGGCCGAGCACCGAGGCGGGGACGGCGCTGTACACGCGGTCGGCGAGTGCCCGGTCGCCCTTGCGAAGCGCCTTGATCACGGCGGCCGCGTGCACGCCGGTGCCGGTGCGGAAGGCATCGGAGCCCATCGCGGGGTAGTTCGGCGGGATCGGAATGCCGCAGTGCTCGGCGACGAGCGCGGTGTATTCGACGAGCGGCTTGAGATCGCGGTCGATGAGCCCCCAGAGCTGCAGGTTCACCAGGAGCTGATCCATCGACGAATTGCCGACCCGCTCGCCGATGCCCAGGGCACACCCGTGCACGCGGTCCGCGAGCGCGGTAGCCGTGAGCGCGTTGATCGTTCCGAGTCCGCGGTCGTTGTGTCCGTGGAAGTCGACCTTCACCGCGCGGCCGCGCACGATCTCGTCGCGCACGAACGTGAGGAGGTTCCGCACGCCCTCGGGTGTGGCGTGCCCGCACGTGTCCGAGACGCAGATCCGCTTCGCGCCCGCGGCGATCGCCGTCTCGTAGAGCTTCTGGAGCGTCTCAGGGTCGGCGCGCGTCGTGTCTTCGGTGACGAACATCACCGGCAGACCAGCTTTGACGAGCGTCGCGACGCTCGTCTCCACGCTCTTCAGCATCGCATCGATCTTCCAGTCCTCCGCGAAGCGGCGGATCGGCGACGAGCCGATGAACGTGCAGCTTTCGATCGGAATACCCGCTTCGGTCGAGGCCTCGATCGCCGCGCGCACGTCGTCGGGGTGCGTGCGGATGGCGACGTTCGGACGCAGCCGCTTGAGCTTCGTCGTCTCCTTCGCGAGTGCGACGATCGCCCCGCGGGCCTGGGGCGACGCGCCGGGAAGACCGATGTCGGCGCTGTCGATCCCGAGCGCGTCCATAAGATGGAGGAGGCGCTTCTTGATCTCGAGCGGCGGGTTGCGGATCGAAGGACCCTGCAGACCGTCGCGCAGCGTCTCGTCGTCGAGCTCGACGGCGCGATAGTCCGCGCTCGCGGCGCGTCCATCGCGATTCCAGTCGTAGATCAGCTTGTCGAGCTCGGTCTCCACGCGACGTATGGTGCCTTAGCCGCGCGGGCGATCGGGCGCGGTCGGATCACGAGGACGCACCATGCGACCAGGAGCGCGACGAGCGCCGCGGTCTGCCCGAGCGCGACGAGTGCGACGACCATCTCGCTCCGCGCCAGGTCGGCGAAGGGAAGTCGGATCGAGGCGATCTGAGCCCCGAGCCCGCTGAATCCCGCGCCGCCGATGAGGTAGCCGGCCGACGCAGCGACGAATTCCGCCGCGAGGAGCGCACCCGCGGTGAAGAAGGGGAATAGGTAGCGCTCGTGCACCCGGGTCGGCACCGCGTAGAACGCGAACGCGACGATCGCGAACCCGAGAAGTATTGGCATTCGGCCGTCACGCAGGAGCAGACCTCCCGCGACGACGAGCCCCACCGCGGCGAGCGCCGATGCTCCAAGGATGAACGCGGTGGTACCGCCGACCGCGAGCGAATCCGCTGTCCACGAGCCGCCCGACCCGCCGATGATCTGCGCGAGCGGCGTCGCTCCGACGAGCGCCCAGATGTTGAAGGCGTCCGCGGTGAGCACGCTGTATCGGTCGGCGTCGCTATGGAAGAGACGCAGAAGCCCGGCGACCCCGCCGATGTCGAACGGCACGAGCGGCAGCATCAGAGCGGCGGCGCCCGCGAACGCAGAGGTGAGAAGACGCCATCGCGAGCCCCCCAGGATCAGATGCCGGCGCACGAGGACCGGGAGCACGATCACGAGGCCGATCGCCTCCTGCGGCTTGACGAGGATCGCGAGCACGGCGAGAGCGATCGCGGCTTCGCTCTGCCGCTCGATGAGCAGGACGAGCGACGTGATGAGCAGGAGCCCTCCGACCGCGTCGACCTGACCCCACAGCGCGGAGTCGTACCAGGTCACCGGGATGAAGAGGTACAGCGCCGCGGCACCCAGACCTGCGCGCTCGCCAAGCCAGCGCCGTCCGGCCGAGTACAGAACGGCGGCGATGCCGAGGTCGGCGAGGATCGCCGGCACTTTCAAAAGGAGTGGGAGCGCCGATGCCGAGGCGTTGCCGAGCAGCCAGAGGACGTACATGTAGCCCGGTGGGTAATCGGCGCCGCTCGCGGTCGCGTAGAACGCGCCCGGCCCGACGCGCGCGAGGGTCGTGGCCCATCCCGCGAAAAGCTGCATGTCGGTAGAGAAGCCCTGCTTCGGGAAGACAACGAACGCCAGGACAACGCGAAGAAGCAGGCCGGCCGAAAGGATCGCGATAAATCGCGAGTGCTTCGCGAGCGCAGTCACTTCGCAGCGGCGAGGTCGTACAGCGTGCCGAAGCCGCCGGAGATGTTGACCACGGTCCCGTTCGCGGCGACCCAGCTCGCGATGCTCGACGACCCGCCTCCGCCGAAGCCGCCGCCCGGCCCGCCGCCACCGATGAGGATGTAGCGGAGCTGACCAGTGCGCACGTACTCCTGGAGTTGCGCGAGCGTCGGCGCTGGATCCGACCCGGAGAAGCCACCCATCGCCATGACCGCTTCGCCGGACGCGAGCTCGATCGATCCCGCTTCCTGCGAGCCGTTGACTGCGACGATCCATGTCGCGTTGCCCTTGTTCGCGACGAGGTAATCGACGAGCGAGGTCGAGGTCACGGAGGCTTGGGCAGGACCGCCGCCGCGAACGATGGCTCCGTCCCCGCCTCGGCCGAAGCCGTCAGCGCCACCGAACGTGCCGGCAGCGGTCGGACCCGCGCTCGGGATGGCGCCGTTGTTCACGGATGCG
>VBEU01000099.1 GCA_005883775.1 Chloroflexota bacterium
AATGAAGAGCGCCGGACTCATCCGGCGCTCTTTGTTCACGAACTATTCAATTGTCGCGAGGACTAAGCCGGAGGCTGCCTGACGTCGCCACCCTTGTCGGGGATGTCGGTGGGCCCTTCGATGTTCGGGTTATCGACCGGAGCGCCACCCTTCTTTCCGACGTCGTCCGGTCCGTATTCACCCGGACGCTTTGGCAGATCTTTCTCCTGCATTAGAGCTTCTTCTCGGTGCCAGGCTGCGAGGGCTTCTCGCTGCCGACGTCACCGCTACCGCCCTTCTTGCCGATATCGCCCTGGCCGCCCTGCTTGCCGGCCTCGTCGCCCGGCCACGGCTTCTTCTCGCCCATGTCGCCCTGACCCGGCTGGTCCTTCTTCTCCTGCATCTTCACAGGCCTCCGCACAGATGTCGCCTCGAGAGGCGCACCAGACGAACGAGCATTCGCCGTGCCGATCACTCGGGGAAGAGCCTCCCAGCGGACGCGGCGCCGGCTGTGTAACGAACTTGAGCGGCGGCTGAAGATCAACCGAGTCGTGAGGCCAGCGCGCGCACGCGTTTCTCGATGCCGTCGCGAACCGCGCGGAAAGCGGCGAGACGCTGCTCCTCGTCGCCGCCGGCAAGAGCGGGATCCGGAAACGACCAGCGCAGCTTCAAACCGGAGCGGGGCGGGATCGGGCAGTTGGCGTCACACACCGTGACCACGACGTCCCAACCTTCGCCGACGTCATCGACTGATTTGCTTCGTTGCCCGGAGATGTCGATCCCGACTTCGGCCATCGCTCGCACCGCCAGCGGATGGATCTTGGTGGCCTTCGTTCCCGCGCTCTCGATGGAGAAGCGATCCACCGCCAACTTTCGGAGAAAGCCTTCGGCCATCTGGGAGCGCGCGGCGTTGTGGGAACAGAGGAAGAGGACCCGCTTCACTCGCTAAAGCATGGCGGCGGCGCCGAGCGGATGCCCAGCGCCGCCACCGTAGTTACCGTGTGTGCGCGATCAGGCGATCGAAAGGATGTCCAGGAAGGACCGCGTGTTCGTTCCCGAGTTGAAGATCTGCGGACCCGCGTAGAAGATCAAAACGAGGACGATGAGGATGAGCAGGATGATCCCGATGATCATTCCGGCGCCAAATCCACCGTCGTTCGTCACGACCGGTCCACCACTCGGGGGGTTCACGTTGACCTGGCCCATTTAGAACCTCCTCGTGCTAAGTCGGTCGTATCTCTCGCAAGCAGCGTGCCGCGACAGGTCGCTCGTTCGTATGCTCGCTGGGTATGCGGCTCGGCCCGCTCCGTCATCCTTGGTTCGCCGCCTTTTCCGGATCCGTCGGCCTCGGCGGGATCGGCGACGAAGTCGCACGTCTCGCATTGCCACTCCTGATCCTCGACCTGACACACTCGATCGCTGCGGCGGCGACGCTGCGTCTCGTCCAGGCGCTGCCCTACGTCTTCTTCGGCGGAATCCTCGGCGTCCTCATCGATCGCGCCGACAAACGGAAGCTCCTGATCGGCTGCGACGCGCTGAGCATCGCGCTCACCCTCACGATCCCCGTGTCGGTCGCCGCAGGCGTGTTCTCGCTCAACCTTCTCTACGTGATCGGTTTCCTCCTTGGCACGGTCGAGGTCGCGTGGGGCGTGACGACGGACTTCAGCGTCATCCCCGCTTTGGTCCAGCCGGATGAGCTGACGAGCGCGAACGCCGCCTACTTCGGGATCGACCGCGCCGCTCGCATCCTCGGGCCGACGATCGGCGGCCTTGCGATCGCCGCGTTCGGCACGGCCAACGCGATGTACATCGCCTCGCTTGCGTTCGTGCCCACACTCTTCGTGTTCTTCCTCATGCCGCCGATCTATGACCTGCACCGCCCGACGGCGCGGATCACGCCGCGGGTGATCGCATCGGAGATGGCCGACGGCTTCCGGTTCGTGTTCGAGAACCGGATCCTCCGATGGCTGCTCGTCCTGATGTTCATCGCGAACCTCGGGCAGCAGGGCATACAGACGCTCCTGCTTTACGTGCTCCGCGAAGAGAACGGCCTGAGCGAGATCAACATCGGCCTTGCTCTCTCGCTGGCCGGGGCGGTCACCGTGCTCGCGAGCTTTATCGCGCCGCGCCTCGCGCGGGGACGGCCGCTCGGGCACACATTGCTCGGATCGGCCGCAGCGGCCGGGGTCATCGTGTCGCTCATGGCGCTCGCGCGCGACTGGCGCCTGATCGTCGCGGGGTTCGCGGCGCGCGAGACTGCCTGGATGGGCTTCATCATCTACGCGTTCGTCCCGCGCCAGCGCGAGGTGCCCGCGCACATCCGCGGACGCGCGAACGGGGCGTTCCGCACCCTCGTACTCGTCTCGAACAGCTTCTCGGCGCCGTTCCTCTCTTTCGTGGTCGCGATCGCGAGCTCGTCGACCGCGTTCGCGGTCGCGGGTGCGTCCGCGCTCGTCGCCGTCGCGGTCACCTACTTCACGCCGCTCCGCGAATACAACCTGAACGAACCCGGTGACAGCGAGAGCGCACTCACGGAACCGACGGCCGCCGAGTGAGGGCGTACATCTGCGTGACCTGCGCGGTGCAGCAGTCGCCGAGCGAGGCGCCGCCAAAGCACTGCCCGATCTGCGAGGACGAGCGGCAGTACGTGCGGCAGGGCGGCCAGGCCTGGACCACGATCGAAGAGCTACGGCTGATGGAGCACCGGATCGAGCTGCGCGAGCTCGAGCCCGGACTCGTCGGAGTGGGCGTGACGCCGTCGCTTGGCATCGGGCAGCGCGCGCTGCTGGTGGGAACGGCGAGCGGGAACGTCCTGTGGGACTGCGTCGGCTATATCGACGACGACGCGGTCGCCGCGATCCGCGCGCGCGGTGGGATCAGCGCCATCGCGTTCTCGCATCCGCATTTCTACGGCGCCATGGTCGAGTGGAGCCAGGCGTTCGGGGGCGCGCCGATCTACATCCCGGAGGCGGACCGCGAATGGGTGCAGCGGGCCGATCCGACGATCGTCACATGGCGCGGTACTCGTGAGCTCGCGCCCGGCGTCACGCTCGTGCAGTGCGGCGGCCACTTCGATGGAAGCGCCGTGCTGCACTGGGCGGCTGGAGCCTCCGGCCGTGGCACGCTTCTGGTCGGCGACACGATCACGGTCGTGCCCGATGTCCGCTTCGTGAGCTTCATGCGGAGCTATCCCAATCTGATCCCGCTCCCGGCGGATGAGATCCGTCGGATCGTGAACCGCGTGCGCCCGTATCGCTTCGACCGGATCTACGGCGGTTGGTGGGATCGTGTCGTGCGCTCGGGCGGGATCGCAGCGGTCGACAGATCGGCGGAGCGATATCTGCGCTGGATCGGCCAGGATCCGCGACTGGGTTAATGCCGCGGGGCGTGAGCGCCGCCGCGCGGCTCCCGTTTGCCGTAGCGGGTCTCGGTCGGCGGGGCTTTCGCGGGTTTCACCCGATGGGTGCGGACCGGCACAGGCTCGGCATCAAGCTCCTGGCGTATGCGCGGCGGTAGCTTGCCACCTCCGCTGCCGAGAGCCGCGGCCTTGCGCGCGGAAATCGCTTTGGCCGGCGGTTTGTGCGGTCGGGACCGGCTCGGGACCGCATCGGGCTCGGTGCCGGACACGGTGAAGGTGCGGACCTTCGTCCCTCGAGGTTTCGCCACGGGAGCTCCTCGTGCAGAGCGCGTGCCCCGTTAGGCTCGGGCGATGATGAAATCGCGATTCGACCACATCGCCCCCGGCGAGGCAGACCCCGATCCGCTGCCGGGGGACTTCATCCTCACGCACGGCGGCGAATTCTTCAGCCGCGTCATCCAGTTCGGACAGGGACTGCGTTTCACCGGAAAGGACGCGCCGTACACGTACTGGAATCACAGCGCGCTCATCATCTCGGCCGACGGCGCGATCATCGAGGCACTTGGGCCCGGCGTGCGACGCAACACGCTCGCGGCTTACCACGGGACGCAGTACACCGTCGTGCACATCGACGCCTCGGAGGAGGACCGCAAAGAGATGGTCGCCTTCGCGGAGCACTGGGTCGGTGGCCGCTACGACTGGGCCACGATCGTGAGCATCACG
>VBEU01000100.1 GCA_005883775.1 Chloroflexota bacterium
GGGATCCTCGCGCTTGGAAAAGGCGACCCGTCCGCCGCCCGCCGGCACTTCGAGCGCGCCGCCGAGAATGGCCGGGTGAGCGCGCGCGCCCACCTGGCGCGGGTCCTCATTGCCGACGGGCGTCGGGACGAGGCCGCGCGCGAGCTCGAGGGGCTCCTTTCGACGTCAGGCGCCGATGCCGACGCGCTCGCCCAGGCACACCGCCTTCGGCTTGGGCTCGAGCGTCCGGACCTGGAGGCCGAGCTCGAGCGCGCCGGACGCCGGGCGCTGTCGGCGGAGGCCACGGGCCTCGATGAGGTCCGGGCAGCTTTCGAGCGGGTCCTCGCGTTCGACACACATATCTGGGAGGCGTACTTCGGGCTGGGGCTCGTGGCGCGACGCAGCGATGACTTCGCCGCGGCGGCTGGTTCGTTCCGCCGCGCGCTCGAGCTGGCGCCGGAGCAAGCCGATGTCATGCACGAGCTCGGTGTCGCGCTCCTCGCGTCCGGCTCGAGAGCCGACGCGCTCGGCTTGCTCGACCGCGCCGCGTCACTTCGTCCACGCGAGGCCGCGTACATCGCGGATGCGGGCTTCGCGCATCTCCAGGCCGGCGATCTTGGCGCGGCACGCGAGCGGCTCCGCATCGCGAGCACGATCGACGCGCATGACCCCTTGACGCGCGCTTATCTGGCTGAGCTTGAGCGCGTCGAAGCCGAATCGGGAAAGGCGAATTGAGCCCGGCCAAGCAGATCGTGGTGCTCGGCGGCGGGTTCACGGGTTTGCACCTCGTCCGGCGCCTCGAGGGACGCCTGCATCGCGGGGAAGCCTCGGTCACGCTGATCGATCGGCAGAACTATCACCTTTTCACGCCCCTGCTCTATCAGGTGTGCACCGGCGAGCTCCCGCCGCATGCCGTGGCCTACCCGCTGCGCGACGCGACGGCGCCGGCCGGATTCCAGTTCCTGCAGAGCGAGGTCACGGCGATCGATCTCGAGCGCAGGCGAGTCGGCACGGCCGACGGCGAGGTTCCGTACGACCACCTCGTGATCGCCCTCGGTTCAGTAACGAACGACTACGGCATTCCCGGCGTGCGCGAGAACGCGCTTCCTGTGAAATGGCTCTCGGACGCGGAGGCTTTGAAGCGTCACGTCCTCGACATCTTCGAATCGGCCGCGATCGAGACCGACATCGCACGCCGGCACGAGCAGCTCACCTTCATCATCGTCGGCGCGGGTCCGGTCGGCGTCGAGCTCGCCAGTTCTCTGCGTGATTTGATGGATCACACGCTCCGCCGCATCTATCCCTCGATCGACTTCTACAGCGACGTCACGATCCACCTTCTCGATGGCGCCGACCGGGTCATCCCCGCGATGGACCCACGCCTATCGAGGATCGCGATGAAGCGGCTCGAGCAACAGCGCGTGCGCGTTCTTCTCAGCACACTCGTTTCCGAGATCGCACCCGGCGTCGTACACACGAAGGACGGCGCCCAGCTGCGCGGCCGCACGATCGTCTGGTCGGGCGGCGTGAAGGCGAATCCGCTCGTCGCATCGCTTGACGTACCGAAGTCCAAGGACGGCCGGATCGTGGTCGACGATCGCTTTCGCGTGAACGGGCGCGAGGACGTTGTCGCGCTCGGCGATTCTGCGTACTTCGCGCACCAGGGAAAGGGTCTGCCACAGCTCGCACAAGTTGCTGTGCTCGAGGCGCCAGCGGCTGCGCGCAACCTCGTCGCGCTTGTCCGTGGAGAGCCGACTGTGCCATTCGTCTATCACCGGAAGGGGGACCTGATCGCCCTCGGCCGGACGCAGGCAGGCGCCGAGTTCGCCAAGCTCGGCGGATTTGTCCTGGGGGGCTTTCCGGCGTGGACGGTGTGGCGTGTCAATTACCTCATGCAGCTGCTCGGGGTACGGAATCGCGCGAGCCTCCTAATCGAGTGGATCCTCTCGTTCTTCGCGGGACGGTTGGTAGCGAACACGCCGTGAACGAGGAGCGCACCTCCGCACTCGGGGATTTGCGCGCCCTCGTAACCGACGCTCTCGCGACGACCCGCGGCCTCGGCGAGGAGGAGTGCCGTCGCCAAAGCGCGGCCGAGGGCTGGCCGGCGGTGATCGTCGCGTACCACATCGGGCTGGGTCTTCGAAGGCAGGCCGGCTTCATCGCCCGGGCGCTCACCGGGGAAGCGCCGTTCGATTTCGAGTGGGAGCCGACCCATGCGATGAATGCCGTCAACGCCCGCGAGCACGGCTCCATGTCCAAAGAGACCGCCGCCGAGGAGATCGAGGCGGGTTGGGACCGTCTTCAGACCGTGATCGCTCGGATGGGAGACGAGGATTGGTCGCGTGCCGTCTTCGCGTTCGGTGGGCGCCCAAGGTCTGCGGATGTCGTGCTCAGGCGTATCGTCCTGCCGCACGTGAGCGAGCACATGCAGAGTCTCCGCTCCACCATCGCCGCGAAGCGGTGACATTCGCCGAGCGCGCTGTACCGCCAGATCCATCCGGCGAAGCTTTTCGCGGACATCTCGACGTCGCTCGTTGATCGGCGTCGGGTTCTGCGCCTGACGCGAAGCGAGCGTGCCCCGGCTCCTCCGCGCCGCCTCGTTCTCCACCGACGCGCTGTTTCTTAACCAGGCGCTAGACACCATCTCAACGACCGCGGCGTACAAGTCCCTCAGGTCACCGGTAGAGCGCGGGTGGACTTCTACGGGTGGCCGGGCAATCAAACCTACAGGGAGGTCTTATGAGACCCTGAGCTGCAACGATGGCACGAGCTTCTCCGCGACTGTCGACGCGGACACGCTCTCCGGGCTGACTCAGGCCGTCGAGGCTATGACTCTGTACCCGGCCGGTCTCAACTGCACGCTCACCCAGTCGCTCGTCGTCCACGCCCTCGGGGGTGTGGCTTCCGCCTGGCCGGGTGGGGGCTTCCTCGTCGGCGGGGGGCGCTTCCAGGCCGGCTGCCCGGGTCATCCGGGTGATCTGTTCTGGCTCAACTTCGCCGTCAGCGCCCACACGGAGAGCGCGGATCCGGGTCAAACAAGAGGCGGCACCTTCAACCTCACGATCCCCGAAGGCCAGTGCGTCGGTCAGGGCCACCTGACCTCAAAGCCGACGTGTCTCAGGATCGACGCAGACAGGACCTCGCAGCCGCCGCCTCAGGGCGCGTACTACGCGTATCTCACCTCCGTGGTGACGCAGACCTCGGGGTCCCTGGATGGCATCCCGCCCTACATCTTCTCGGGTTGGAAGGACACCGGGAATCCGGGAAAGCAGCTAGCCGATAACCCCGACCGAGAGGCCGACGTCCCAAGCGATTCGGATCGAGATTGCCCACCACCGTCGACGCCGGACCCTGACGATCCGGGCATTTCGCATCCGATCGTCAACGGGAACATAACGATCCATCCGGCCCAGTAGCCGAGGACAAGCCGCGAGCGAGGAGAGAGCGGTGACTCTCTCCTCGCAGCGTCGAGGAGCTCTAGCGCGCCGCCGCGGGCTGCTCCTCCACCTGTTCCTCGTGCGCCGCGATCACCTTCTGCGCGATGTGTGACGGGCACTCCTCGTAGCCGAGGACCTCGGCGCTAAAGGTCCCGCGTCCGCCGGTCATCGAGCGCAGGTCGGTCGCGTAGCGGAACGTCTCGGCCATCGGGACGTGTGCCTTGATGCGCTGCAGGCCGCCGCCGGTCGCTTCCATCCCGAGGACGCGTCCGCGCCGCGAGTTGAGATCGGCGAGCACGTCACCCATCTGCTCCTCGGGCACGAGGACCTCGAGACTCATGATCGGCTCGAGCAGGAAGGGCTGCGCTTCCTTCACGCAGTTCTGCAGGGCCAGCGATCCGGCGATCTTGAAGCTCATCTCGCTCGAGTCCACGGCGTGGAAGCTTCCGTCGAACAGCGTCGCTTTGAAGTCGGAGAGCGGATACCCCGCGATGACGCCCCGTTCGGCGGTCTCGCGCACGCCTTTCTCGACCGCCGGCCAGAAGTTGCGCGGGACCGAGCCGCCCACGATCCGAGTCGCGTAGACGACCCCTGACCCAGCGGGCTGCGGCTCGATCTCGAGGAACACGTCGCCGAACTGACCGTGGCCGCCGGTCTGCCGCTTGTAGCGGCCCTGCGCTTGCGCCTTTCCGCGGATCGACTCGCGGTACGGAACTCGTGGCGTCCGCATGTCGACCTGCACGCCGAACTTGTTCTTCAGGTGATGCACCGCGACCTCGACCGCCGACTCGCCGATCGCGGAGAGGATCGTCTCGTGCGTGGCGTCCTCACGGCGGACGTGCAACGTCGGGTCCTCGTCCGTGAGCTTGTGGAGCGCCGTGGCCAGCTTGTCGAGGTCGGCCTTGCTCGAGGGCTCGATCGCGACGGAGAACGAAGGCGGTGGGAAGTCGATCGGGTCGTACAGGATGACGGCATCCTTGTCGCATAGCGTCGCGTTCGTCGTGGTCGCCGTGAGCTTGGGGACCGCGCAGATATCGCCGGCGCCGACTGCTTCCGTGATCTCCTGTTCTTTCCCGCGGAGGAAGAAGATCTGACCCACGCGCTCGGTCTCCTTTTTCGTCGCGTCGAAGACCTGGGCGTTGTGATGAAGCGTCCCCGAGTACACGCGCACGTAGCTCAGCTTTCCCACGAACGGATCGGCCAGGGTCTTGAAAACGAACGCCGACAGCTTGTCCGAGGGGTCGGGCTTGCGTGCGACCTCGTCGCCGGATGAGGACTTCCCGATCAGCGACCCGGCCTCGGCCGGCGAGGGGAGCATCTCGCGAACGGTGTTCAGCAGCGCCGCAAGTCCAACGTGCTTGTGAGCCGACGACGCCGCGACCGGTATGACGCGCCCCTCGCGGACAGCCTTGTGGAGGGCATCGCGGAGCTCGTCGTAGGAGAGCTCTTTTCCGTCGAGATAGCGGGTCAGGAGGTCCTCGTCGGTCTCGACGATCGCCTCGACGAGCTGCTGCCGGTAGCCACCGACGCGGTCGGCCTCCTCTTTGGAAAGATCCGCGACCGGGTCTTTCGGTCCTTGAAGGACCTGCCCGTGGAGAAGATCGATCGTCGCCTTGAGCTCCTGATGCTCACCGACCGGCACGTGCAGCGGCACGACGCGGATCCCGTAGGCCTCCCGCAGCTGCTCCAGTACCCGGTCGAAGTCGGCGTTCTCGCGGTCCAGACGACCCACGACGACGACGCGCGGGGTTTCAGCGTTCTCGAGCTCCGACCAGACCGTCTGGGTGCCCACCTGGATGCCGGCCGACGCATCCACGAAAACGATCGCGCCGTCGGCGACGCGGAGGGCCGCGTGCTGGTCGCCGGCGAAGTCGGCGAAACCGGGGGTGTCGATGAGGTTGATCTTCGTGCCGTCGTGCGTGAAGGAGGCGAGTGCCATGTTGATCGTGATGTGGCGCTTCTGCTCTTCCGGGTCGGTGTCCAGGATGCTCGTGCCGTCATCGACCTTGCCGAGGCGAGTCGTCGCCCCGACCGAGTGGAGGAGGGATTCGACGAGGCTCGTCTTCCCCGATCCTCCGTGGCCGACGACGGCCACGTTTCTGATCTTCGTGGGCTCCGGTGATGCCATCAGGACTCTCCCCAGGGCATGATGCGTTGGTAGTATCACCCGCGATGTCGGGGCACTCAAAGTGGAGCCAGATCAAGCGTCAGAAAGGTGCCGCCGACGTCAAACGAGGCGTCGTTTTCACGAAAATGACAAAGGAAATCATGCTCGCCGCGAAGGAAGGCGGCGGCGATCCCGACGCGAATTTCCGGCTCCGCCTCGCGATGGACCGGGCTCGCGCCGTGAACATGCCGCGCGACAACATCCAGCGGGCCATCGATCGGGCGACCGGCGGCGGCGAGGGGGCCGCCCTCGAGAGCATCGTGTACGAGGGCTACGCACCTGGCGGCGTGTCCGTGATGATCGAGGCCGCCACCGACAACCGGAACCGCACCGTGTCCGAGATCCGAGCGGCCTTCACACGGGGCGGCGGGAAGCTCGGCGAGTCGGGTTCGGTCCAGTGGCTCTTCGAGCAGAAGGGCGTCATCGAGATCGACACCAAGGGCAAAGACCCCGACGCGATCCAGCTGGCCGCGATCGATGCGGGCGCAGAGGACGTGGAGGTCGAGCCCGGGCTCGCCACGGTGTACACCACGCCGACGTCGTTCGAGCGGGTGAAGAAGGCGCTCGAGTCGGCCGGGATCAAGACCGGCGCGGCCGAGCTTTCGATGCGCCCGACCACGACCGTCCGCGTGGAAGGCGATGCCGCGCGAAAGCTTCTCGGACTGGTCGAGACGCTCGAGGACCTTGACGACGTGATCAAGGTCCACGCGAATTTCGACGTTCCCGAAGAGGTACTCCAGCACGCCTAGCCGCGTGATCCTCGGGATCGATCCCGGGACGACCGGAATGGGATACGCGTTCCTCGTCGCCGCGCCGGAACGCGCCCTGCTTCTCGAATGCGGCGTCGTCGACGTCCGCGCCAGCACGACCGCGGCCGAGCGACTGCTCGCCATCTCGAAGGCGCTGGACGTGCTCATCCGCCGCCACCAGCCGTTCGTGCTCGCCGTCGAGCGCCTCTACTTCAACAAGAACGTGCAGACCGCGATGCGGGTGTCCGAGGCGCGCGGGGTGGCGCTTCTCTGTGGAGCGCGCGCCGGGCTCGAGATCGCCGAGTACACACCGCAGGAGGTGAAGAGCTCCATCGCCGGATCGGGGCGCGCCGACAAACACGCGATCCAACGAATGCTTCCTCT
>VBEU01000101.1 GCA_005883775.1 Chloroflexota bacterium
CTGCCGGGCAACAACGTCGGCGTTGGCAAGGACCACACGCTCTTCGCGCTCATCGCGGGGACGGTGGAATTCAAGGCGGCGCGCGACGACCGCCGGCGCGTGAACATCGTCGCGGTATAGAGGTCAGGTACCCATGAAAGAAAAGATCCACCCCAAGTACATGCAGGCGAAGATCATCTGCGCCTGCGGCCGCAGCTACACGACCGGGTCGACGAAGCCGGAGCTCCACGTGGAGGTCTGTGCCGGCTGCCATCCCTTCTACACGGGGACGCAGCACATCCTCGACGTCCAGGGTCGTGTCGAGCGGTTCACCAAGCGGTACGCGAAGAAACCGGCCGACGCACCCGCCTCCGCGGAGGCCGCCCCGCACCGTTAGGTGCTGATCGCGCGCGCCCCCGCATGACCGAGAAGAAGCCGCAGCCCGCCCTGTACGGCGGGCAGGCCGTCATCGAGGGCGTCATGATCCGCGGCCGCCGTACGGTCGCGCTCGCGTGCCGAAAGCCGAACGGCGACATCTACCGTTACCGCGAGCCACTGCGCTCCCCGCTCGTCCGATCGCGCCTCGCGCGCCTGCCGTTCGTGCGCGGTGTCGTTGTGCTCTGGGAGTCGCTCGACTACGGCATCCGCATGCTGATGCGCTCGGCCGAGGTTCAGCTCGACCAAGAAGAACAGCTCGGCAAGGGCGGGAACACCTTGGTCATGGGCGTGGCGCTCGCCGGCGCGCTTCTCCTCTTCATCGGCGTGCCCTACCTCGCGACCAGCCTGGCGCGCGCGGTTATCCCGAGCTCGGTCGTGCTCAACGTGACCGAGGGGCTGATCCGGCTCGCTCTGCTGGTCGGTTACCTGATCGCGATCTCCTTCCTCCCTGACGTGCGTCGTGTATTCGCGTATCACGGTGCCGAGCACATGACGATCCACGCGTTCGAGCATGGCGATCCGCTCACTCCGGAACGGATCGAGCCGTACCCGACGGCCCACCCGCGCTGCGGTACCGCGTTCCTCCTGCTCGTCGTCGTGGTGTCGATCGTGATCTTCGCGTTCCTGCCGCGCGTCAATCTGCTCGTCGACCTCGTCGTGCGTCTTTTGCTGGTCGTTCCGGTCGCGTCGATCTCGTACGAGGCGCTGCGCCTTGGTGCGTCACATGAGCGGTCGCCGCTCATGCGTCTGCTCGTCGCGCCCGGCCTCCTGCTGCAGGGGATCACGACCCGGCGGCCCGACGACCGGATGATCGAGGTCGCCGTCGCCTCGCTCGAGGAGGCCATCGCCGGCGACCGCGAGGCGGAGGCCGCGGCATGACCGACGGGCTCACGCCTGGACTGCGCCGCCGGCTCGAGGGCGTCGAAAGGCGTTATGAGGAGCTCGAGCGAAAAGTCTCGGATCCCGAAACGACGTCCGACCGCAACCGCATCCGCGAGGTCGGTCAGGAGCTCTCGTCGCTTGCGCCGATCGTCGAGACCATCCGCTCGCTTCGCGAGGCCGAGAAGCGGCTCGCTGAGGCGCAGCAGCTCGTCGATGGTGATGACGCCGACCTGCGCGACCTCGCCCGCGAGGAGGCCGCCCTTCTCACGGCGAAGACCGATGACCTCACCAAACGTTTGCGCGCGCAGCTCGTGCCGCGCGATCCCCTCGACGAGAAGAACGTCATCGTCGAGGTGCGTGCCGGCGAGGGCGGGGAGGAGGCCGCGCTCTTCGGGGCGGATCTTTACCGCATGTACGCGCGGTACGCCGAGCGCCATCGCTGGAAGACCGAGATCCTCTCGCAGAGCCAATCCGAAAAGGGTGGCTTCAAAGAGATCATCTTCAAGGTGTCAGGCAGAGGTGCGTACTCGAAGCTCAAGTTCGAGTCCGGTGTGCAGCGCGTGCAGCGCGTGCCCGCGACCGAGGCGCAGGGCCGCATTCACACGTCGACCGCGACCGTCGCCGTCCTCCCCGAAGCCGAGGAGACCGACCTCGTGATAAACGACGAGGATCTGAAGATCGACCTGTACCGAGCGGGTGGCCACGGTGGCCAGGGCGTGAACACCACCGACTCGGCCGTGCGGATCACCCACGTGCCCACGGGCGAGGTCGTCACCTGCCAGGACGAGCGCAGCCAGCTCAAGAACAAGACGAAGGCGATGGCGGTCCTGCGCTCCCGGCTGCTCGCGCGCGCCGCGGAGGAGCGCGCGGCACGCGAGTCGACCGCGCGCAACGCCCAGATCGGGCGCGGCGAGCGCTCGGAGAAGATGCGGACGTACAACTTCCCACAGGATCGTCTCACTGACCGGCGCCTCGGGTACAACCTCTCGAACCTGGATCGGCGCATGGACGGCGACATCGACGATCTCGTCGAAGCGCTCTCGGAGCAGGATGAGGCCGATCGCCTCTCCCGCCTCGAGGAGGATGGCGACTGACGCGATGAGTGGCACGTTGCGCCTGGTCACGATCGTCAACGCGCTCATCTATTTCGGAGCCGCGACCTATCACTCGGGCGTGCTGGTCACGGCGGGGGCGCTCGCGCCGGCGGCCATCGCGGAAGCGCTGCTCGGTCTTGTGCTTGTGGCCGGGCTTCTCGGAGGGCTTTCCCTGCGGGTCGCCTACGGTATCGCGCTCGCCGGGACGCTCTTCGGGCTCAGCATCGTCGTCGCGCGCGGGCTTCTCGGCGTCGATCTATGGATCCACGTCCTCATGCTCGTGGGTCTCGCCGTGGCGTTCGCGCTCATTTTCGTTCGCCGAACTGCCTGACCGGAAACGTCGCCCCGCAGCGCCGGCTTCGAAGTGGTAGAAGAAGTGTGTGGAGCGGCTCAGGTACGACGAGGACAAGGCGTTCCTTCTCGCCGACGATGCGTCAACGATCGCGCGGATCGTCCGCACCGTCCCCGTGGATCGGCTCCGTGCAACGAAGTTCGACCAGTGGACCGCCGTCGAGATCATCGGGCATGTGGCCGACGCGGCCGAGATCTTCGCCGACCGGGTGCGGCGCTGCGTCGAAGAGGACCGGCCGGCGGTCGCCGCCTATGACCAGGACGCGGTGGCGGCCGAGCGCCGAAACAACGAGCGCGATCCCATAGAGCTCTCGCGGCGACTCTCCGCCGCGCATTCACGGATCATCAACCTCCTGCAGCAGCCCGGCGCGGCCGCCCGCCCCGGCAGCCACAGCGACTGGGGTGAGGTCGACGCGGGCCACTTCGCGGCCTATCAGGCCGATCATTCGCACGGGCATACAAGCGAGCTGGCGAAGGCTTTTCCGCCTACCTCCTGACCACCGCTCAGGAACTCAACTCCTAGTCATGGCGTAATACATCTGTGCCGACCCTGCGAGACCAGGCGCTCGCGCCGCTCTCGCGCGCCGACGCCGAACGGCTCCTTCCTCAGCTCGCGAGCGGACGTCAGACGCTCGAGCGGCGGGTCCTGCGCGCTCGCTGCCTCAAATACTTCGAGTCCTTCGATCTGGCGTGGGCCGAGCTGAACGAAGTCCTTCCGCAGATCCGAAGCTCGCCGCGATCGCACAGAAGCACGCCGCGGGCGACCCGCTGATGCTCGCGGAGCTCTACCTCGGCAACTCGACCGTCCTCACGGCGCAAAACGAGATCACCAACGCATTGCAGAGCGCGCGGCGCGCCGAGGATGCTCTCCTCACGGCGCCGAAGGGCCGATCGCGCGACCTGGTCGTCACACGCGTCCAGCGCCAGCTCGCCCATCTTCTCTCGCACTCGGGTGATTACGTCGACGCCACCGCCGCAGCGGAGGCCACGGTGCGCCACGCCGCCCGCGTGGGTGATCCGTGGGAAGCGGCGTGGGCCGTCTACACCACGGGGTTCGTCGACTGGGCCGCCGGGCGCATCGATCAGGCAGTCGACCAGTTCACGAAGGCCGAGGTGGGCCTGCGTGCGTATGGTTCGTCGGTCTGGCGGTACACCTGCCTCTGTCTAGCCCGCGCGCGAATGGAGCGGGGCGAGATCGCCGACGGCGACCGTCTCGCTCGGCAGAGCGCCACCGGGGCGGCAGAGGATCACGCGCACCTCGCTCTGCTGCGCGGCGAGACCGACGTCGCCGACCGGATCCTGGCGCGCGCGCCGATCGGCTTTCCCGAAGACGAACAGTTCCGCAACAACGTCCGCGCGATCGTTCGCGCGGAGAAGGGTGACCCGCGCGGCGGCGTGCGCATGCTCGATGAGGCCGCGAAGGAATTCGAGGCGCGCGGCATGGCGCACTGGGCGCTTGGTGCGGCGGTGCACGCGGCGTACTGGCGCGAGTCGCTGGTGCGCGGCGGTGGCGCCTCGCGCGCGGCGGGGCTCGTGCGCGACATCGGTGCCCGCGGCGGCGAGGGCTTCGCCTATTACCTGCCGGAGGTCGCGTCCTGGCTGGGGCGCGCCGCGGAGCGCGATCCCGCGGCGCGCGAGCTCGCCCGAAAGATCAGCGCACACGCCGACGCGGCGTTGCGGCGCGCGAAGTCGGACAGCGCTGCTCCCGTGGGTTCGTCCGCCCTCGACGAGGCGACGTTTTACCTCCGGACCGTCGGGCTCACCTGGCGCGAGCTCGGCATCCTCCGTGAGATGGAGCTGCTCTCACGCGAGGGGAAGCGCCTCGACCGCGCGGCGCTCGCCGACCGCCTCAACGTTTCACCGAACACGCTGCGGGTCCACCTGACGCGGATCCGCGCGAAGCTTGATGTCGGCGACAAGCGCGGCGACGAAATACTTCTTTCAGCCGCGCTCACCCAGCGCCCCGTGGCCTAGTAGAGCGTCAGTTTCTCGCGCCGAGGAAGGGATGCCGCACGCGCGGCTATTCTGGCCGCCTCTGTGTTCGGACCATTACTCCGCGGCGACAACATCACGCTACGTCCCGCGCGTGAAAACGACGCGGAGCATTTCGTGCGTTGGTTCGCCGACATGGAGGTCACCCGATTCTTGGCGAGGCGCATGGCCATCACGCTCCAGCAAGAGCTGGAGTTCCTGAAGAGGATCGGCGAATCCAAGGACGATGTCTGGTGGGTCATCGAAGCCGCGAACGAAGCGATCGGTGCAACCGGCATCCACGGCATCAATTGGCTCGACGCGAACGGCACCACCGGGATCGTCATCGGCGAGAAGGCCTCGTGGCGAAAGGGGTACGCGACCGAGGCGATGAAGCTCCGCACGCGCTACGCCTTCCGCGAGCTCAACCTCCACAAGCTCGTGACCGAGGTCGACACCGAGAACGAGGCCAGCCGCAAGGCGCTCGAACGTAACGGATACCGGAGCGTGGGGATACGGCGCGAGCAGACGTTCCGCGAAGGAAAGTGGCATGACCGCTGGGTGGGAGAGGTACTACGCGCCGATTGGGAGAAAACGCAGGCCTGACACCCGCCTGCGACCCTTCGCACGAGCGGTGCTCTGCTAGCCTCGGCCCGCGGGAAGGGTCAAGTGAAGAAGGTACTCGTCGTTTTCCTGTTGATCGTCGCGGGAGTAGGGGCGTTCCTCTATTTCCCTCGCGGCGGAGCGACCACGTCCGCGTCGAACGCGGCGACGCTTGCGATCCTGAACACCGCGATCGAAGGCGCCCGCGCCGGATCCGCATTCGCCCCAGCGCTCGATGGCGAGGTCTACGCGACAGGAGATCTCGTTCGCGCGAACGTCGACGGGCGCGCCGTCCTCACGTTCTTCGATGGCTCATCGCTCTCCGTCGATCCCGGATCGCAGGTGAAGGTCGTCGCGTTGAATCGCGTTTCCGCCGACGGCATCCAGGTGACCATCGAGCAGTCGCTGGGGCGATCCTGGTCGTCGGTGCAGAAGCTCAAGACACCCGACTCCCGCTACGAGGTGCGTACGCCGAGCACGGTCGCCGTGGTCCGCGGCACCGGGTTCCTCACGTTCGTGCAGCAGCTCGCGTCCGGCGGAACGCAGACGACCTATCAGGTCGATGAGGGCACGCTGCTCGTGAGCGCGACGGCGGGCGGCACCGTCACGGTCGCGGCCGGCAGTCAGGTCACGATCGCTGAGGGCGCGGCGGCGCCTGCGAGCGCAACGCCGATCGCGCCGGCACCGCGGCTTGAGATCAACGGCTCGCCCGGACTCGGTTTCCTCGTTGTCGCTCCGACCGGTCAGTCGTGCGGGACCGCGGGCGCCAAGGCCGAGATCTTCGGC
The DNA here is from genome assembly GCA_005883775.1 of Chloroflexota bacterium. Classification (GTDB taxonomy): domain Bacteria; phylum Chloroflexota; class Limnocylindria; order P2-11E; family P2-11E; genus 3-1-20CM-2-70-9. The sequence goes on from VBEU01000101.1 coordinate 6,105, forward strand.
TGCGTGGTGAGCGGCGACAAGGTCATCGTCCGGGACCCCGCGGCCGGCCGGTGGGGCGTGTTTCTGACATCGCCTGGCGCCATAAAGACTTCCGCGTTCACCATCGACGGGTTCGTCGGCACCTCCTCCGTCGCAAGGCAGATCATGGAAGGGCCGCTCGTCGCGGGCCAGATGGTCCGGTCCGGGATCACGCTGAAGTCCGGCCCGCCCCTCACGCTCTCAGCCTTCGAGCCGTCAACGGTCGTCACGAGCGTGTGTGCCGCGACGGCGCCGGGTCGCGTCTTCGCATCGGGCCCGGTGGATGCCCGCGCCGACTCGGTCAAGACGTTCGCCCGCGACAACAAAGCG
>VBEU01000052.1 GCA_005883775.1 Chloroflexota bacterium
CTCTGCTCCGCGACAGCCACCGTTAGCGTCCTGCGCTACGGCACGGTCTACGGACCTGGCGAGTCCGGGTCGCATGTGATCCCGACGATGATCCGTGCGGCGCTGGCCGGTGATGCGCCCGAGGTCGAGGGCGATGGGTCGGACGAGCATGACTACGTCCACATCGCCGACGCGGTGGACGCCACGATGTCCGCTCTCGTTAGGCGTGCGGACGGTGTGTACAACGTCGGCACCGGGATCGGCACGACGATGATCGAGCTCGCGAGCCTCATCGTGTGGCTGACCGGAGGTAAGGCGGCGCCGCTCAAGCGCCCGGCCGATGGGAACCCGGCCCGCGCCAGCCTCATCCTCGATACGAGCCGCGCCCGCTCGGATCTCGCGTTTGCGCCTCGCCATGCCCTTGCCGATGGATTGAAGGAGGAAGTCGGCTGGCTCAAAGCCACATCCGAGGGCAACCTCAAGAGCGCCGCATGACCTGAAACAGCCATGGGGTACTGATGGATGCGTTCAAGACCAGTCGAGCGGAACCGATCGGGAACCTCCGTGTCCTGCCCGGTGTGGTCGCGGGCGCGCTCAGGAACTCCGTTGCCGATCCGCGAGACCTCCGAGAGGGATTGCTGCGAAACGTGTGGACCGAGCTGAAGCGATTCAGCGCGAGGAACGTCCGGACGATCGAGATGGGTCGCATCCGGGGGATCCACCGGGTGACCGTCGAGGGCCCGGTCGTGCGCCACGGAATTCTCATCGTCAGCGCTTTGGCGGCGGTCCTCGAGTGCGAAAGGATCTTCGAGTTTGGGACATCCGACGGCGAGACCTCCCGCCTGCTCGCGCACAACCTGCCCGCGGCCGAGATCTACAGCTTCGACGCATTCCCTGATGGCGAGCGGGCGCGGGCGAGTGAGATACCTCAGGCGCTCGGAGCGCGGGTCGCAAGACTCTCCGGCGACTCCGAGACGTACGACTTCGTGCCGTACAGCGGGATCATCGATCTGGTACACATCGATGCCAGCCGGCGCGTTGGCTCCCTGCAGGCGGATACCGATGCGGCGTTTGGCATGCTGTCCGAGCTCGGCTCGATCGTCTGGTACGGCTATTCCTACCAGCCGGCCCTCTACAGATTCCTGAACGCTCTCGCCCCGGCGCTCGATCGTCCGATCTATCACCTCGCCGGAACGCGGCTCGCCCTGTACAGCCGTTGGGACATCGTGGCAAGCGAGGGCGACCCTTGAGCTGCCGCTTGTTTACCCGTGCACTCGGTCACCGGCTTGTATGCTCTGCAATCACACGAAAACGCAGGGTGGGGCCGCGTCCGCGAGGCCGCGGCAAGTCGTCGGTGCAAAGAGCCAATAACAACGGCATGTCCTCGTCTCGCGTCCTTCTCGTGGACGACGAGCGGGATCTGCTCGAGTTGCTCGCGTTCGTCGTGGAGCAGGCTGGATTCGTTCCGATCAAGGCCGCCAATCCGACCGAGGCGCTCGAGGCGCTCGAGAAGGAAGATCCGGCTGTGGCCGTCGTCGACCTCAACCTACGGCCGTGGAGCGGGTTCGACCTGATCGCCGAGATCAGGAAGCGGAACCCCAAGCTTCCGATCACCGTCCTGACCGCCCGCGCGGGCGAGGATGACAAAGTTCGTGCGCTCGACACCGGAGCCGACGATTACGTCGTCAAGCCATTCGCCCACCGCGAGCTCGTCGCCCGCATCCGCGCCCAGGTCCGCCGCGCCGAGCTCGAACGGGGCACGTCAGGAGAAAGCACCCTTGCTGCGGGTATCTTTCAACTCGATCTCCGAGAGCGACTTCTGGTCGTCGACGGCGAGCTGGAGCTGCGCCTTACCGGTACGGAGTTCAGGCTCCTCGAATGCCTCATGCGCAACGCGGACTCCGTCGTCGGCACCAACATGCTCGCGCGGTACGTATGGGGCTACAACGATCCACCGGCTCGTGAGGCCATGCGGGTGACGGTCTACCGGCTTCGGCGCAAGCTTGGCGACGGTCGATCTGGCTCTCGTTTGATCGAAACCGTCCCTGGAGTCGGTCTGCGGCTTCGCACCGTACGGGCCGAACAAGCGACCGAGCCCTCGTTGTAACGGCCCTGTCGCTCTTGCGGCGTCGTTTTAACGCCGCCGTAGCGGGCTCGTTAACGGACATGAAGCCCGCGCCCGTTGTCCAATTCTCGGCAACACGAAACGGGAATGAGGGACAAAGTGATCAAGCTTCTGCTCGTCGAGGACGACCCCGACATGCTCGACCTGACCGCGTATGTACTCCGCCGGGAGCGGTTCGTAGTCGCCGAGGCAAGCGACGGCGCGCAGGCGCTCCGCCGCTGGAGGGCCGACCGGCCGGACCTCGTGATCCTCGATCTCGGCTTGCCGACCCTCGATGGTTTCGAGGTGCTGCGCCAGATCCGGGGGGACGGCGAGACTCCGATCCTCGTTCTCACCGGTCGTAGAGACGCCCAGGACATCCTCCGCGCCTTCAACCTCGGCACAGACGACTTCATGCCGAAGCCGTTCGAGTTCAGGGAGCTCGTGGCTCGCGTTCGTGCCGTGCTCCGCCGCGCGAAGCTCGCGGTCGAAGAGCAAGGAGAGCCGCGCCTTCAGCTCGATGGGTTGACGCTCGATCCGCAGACATACGAGGTTGGCTGGCGCGAGGCGAGCGTCCGCCTCACGCCCACCGAGTTCCGGATCCTCTACCTCCTGGCGACGAGCGCAGACAAGGTTGTTCCCGCAAGCCGCTTGTACACGTACGTGTGGGGCAGCGCGGGCGGCGACGCGAACGCGCTGCGCTCCCACATCAGCCACCTTCGCCGAAAGCTCGAGGTCGGGGTTGGCGGAGACGTCCCGGGAACGATCTCCTCGGTGCCGGCCGTCGGGTACATCTTCCGGCGGTCGGGTCCGAAGCCCACGGCTGCGGCATCGGCCCCGGCCATGCCGAAAGCCGTATCGGCCACGCCGCCAGCGGCCGCGTCTCTGTCCACCGCAGCCGCCAGCTAGCGACGCGCGTCAGGACGAAGCTCGCGTCACGACTCCGCTGGTGGCGAGGACTCCCCTTTGCCGACGTGGCTGACGGTGAACCGGAATTTGCCCGATGACGTCGCGGGAATGTCGTCGACGACCTCCCACGCGACCTCGAACGTGGGGTCGCCATGCACGAGGATGCCCGATGTGATCCGTAGACGCACCGCATCGGTGTATTCCGCGGCGGGCACGATCCTGATCCGCAGGCGAGTCCGCGTCTCCTGATCCACGCGAAAGCGATGGACGGGCGCCTTGTCGAAGAGGCGCATGAAGAAGAGCGCGTGGAGCAGGACGCCTCGCGGCGAAACGATGAGATCGGACATGCGGCCGAGCACCGAGGCGAGTCGCACGCTCTGACGTCCGCACGAGCAGCCATCACGACCGAGACAAGCCATGTCGCTGAGCCGGTATCTCACCAGAGGCGTCGCCAGATTCCGCAGGCTCGTGATGACGACCTCGCCCTCTTCACCGGGTTCGCTTCGAGGCTGCCCATCCGGACCAACGATCTCGACGATGTTGTTCTCCATCACCAGGTGGAGGCCATCGTGCGCCTCGCATTCGTGCGCGATCGTCCCCACTTCGCGGGTCGCGTAGCGGTCGAACACGGGTGCGCCGAACGATTCCCCGATCATGCCGCGCTCCCGCGGCATCAGCGTCTCCGCCGCGGTGATGACCGCGGCCAGGCCGTCGAGCTTTCGGTCGAGGGCGCGCCCGACCTCGATCAGCGTGGACACGTAGCCGATCACCAGCGCGGGCCGAAACGCGCGCAGGCGCTGGACGGTCGCGGGGAGACCATCGCGACGAAGCGCGAAGGCATCGAACCAGAGGACGTTGACCGCCGCGTCCCGGACGGTCCCGGCCAGCCCACGGTGAACGCGCGAGTCATCGGCCGCGTACCAGTCGCGGTACTCCTGCGACTGATAAAGGCGGACCGGTGTCCCCGTCGAGCCGCTGCTGTAGTTCTCGCGTGCGTCGGGGGCGGATCTCGCCGAGCCGGCGATCTGATCCAAGTGCTGCTGCAGCTCCGACTTCTCGAGGATCGGTAGATGCCGCAGGTCATCGATGCGGAAACGCGCCGGGTCGGGGACGTCGCGAAGCTTCTCGCGGTACCACGGGCTCACTTCGAACGCATGGGTCAAGAGACGCCGGAGCTGCTGCTCCTGGAGCTCGCGCAGCTTTTCGAGCGGCCAGTCTCGAGTCTCCATCAACTTCACGAAGGCGCGCCGGCGCCCAGACCGCGCGCGGCCATCCACGAGTCGGTAGAAAAGCGGGGAGGCGGCATTCCCAAGAGCGCGCCGTGCTGTGCTTCCCAACTCCACGCTCAGTCTCCGGTCGTCCGCAGCCGCGCGTAGTCGCTCCGCGTCAGCTCGAACAGCAGTACTTCCTGCTGCCTGTCGGCTGCCGTCGCGCCCTTGGCGTTCCCGATGAGCCGGTACCCGGACTTCTCCAGAAGCCGGCGGCTCGCCGTGTTCTCGGCCATTGCGGTCGCCCTGAGAGAGTCAAAGCCGAGTCGCCCGAACACGAAATCGTTCCTGATCGCGCAGGCCTCGGCGGCGAATCCCTTCCCGTGTTCGGACCGTTCACCGATCAGGACCGCGGCGGTCGCGTGACGCTTGGTGCGATCGATGTGCCGAATAAGGCAATGCCCGATCGCTTGCCCGTCATGGGTGATGATCCACAGGATCGCGTTCGGACGGAGGCCGCCGACGAATAGGACCGCCGCCGCGATCGCGGGCCGTTTCGCCCAGGGGACGTCGCGTGTCCACCAATACCGAGTGACCTCGGGGTCCCCGAGCCAGCGCACGATCCGCGGTATGTCACGCACGGACGGCGGGCGGAGGGCGAGCCGGGGTCCGGTGAGTGCAGGACCGAACATTCGAACCCATGCTTGCCCAGTCGCGACCGGAACGCTTGAGCCGCGGTCATGTACACGGACGGCGTATCAGGAGTCGAGGGTCTCCGGTGGGCTCTGGGTGGCTCGAACACCCGACCTCAGCGATGTCAACGCTGCGCTCTAACCAGCTGAGCTAAGAGCCCTCGGGGGTCAAGGATAGCGTGCGGCGCTCTCCGGGCGCGGAGCGCCGAACATCCGGAGGCCTTCGCTCGTCGCGCCCTTTGCGAAACACACGACCTTGAACGCGCCGAGACCGTTCGGATCCAGCAACGCGTCGATCGCCGAACGCCGACTCGCCGCACGGAGCTGCTCGATCGGAGTCGCCGGGCGAGCCGTAGCCTCGCGGATGCCGAGCGCAACGAGCACCTCGCGCTGCGTCGACGCTCCGACCAGCTGAAGACCCGCTCCCTCCGCCGCGCGTCGGATCGCCGTGAAGTCGACGCTCGCCGTCAGGTCATGACGGCCCGGCTCGGCCAGAGGATCCGCGATCAGTCGGTGCTGCGCGACCCCGCGAACCGTTCCGGCCCCCTGGCGCGTCAGGAGCTCGGCCTCATCTCCGCCGTAGTCGATGAGCACGATGTACCCGGAGACAAGTGCGGCCGCGAGACTCGCGACCCAGCCCTCGGCCGCAGGGCTCGTCTCCCACCGGCCGCCGAGAGGCACCGACTCCGGGATCCGCCAGCGGAGGTCGGCCGTGCTCGGCGGTCGGATGATCTCGACGAGCTGGCCGTTGTCTTCGCCGACGAAGACTTCACGCACGCCTTCCGCCGTCCGCGTGAGGACATGCACCGGGAATGCGTCGAGGACCTCATTCGCGAACACGACGCCGTTGATCGGGGCGAGGCTTCGCGCGACGGACGCCCAGCGCAGGTCGCGCCCCTCGAGCGCCAGCGATTGCTGCGCTCGCATCCGCGGGCTGACTTCGACGATCGCCGGCCGCGCTCCGCGCGCGGCGTCAGCTCTTTCGCGCTCGAGCGCGCCGAGGAGATCGCGCATCAGGATCCCCCGTCCCGCGCCGGCCTCGACAAGGTCCCAGGTCGCGGGCTTACCCATGAGGAGCCAGAGATCTGCGACGCCTCGCGCCAGCGACCGTCCGAAGGCCGGGCCGAGATCCGGAGAGGTCACGAAATCACCTTCGAACCCGAGCGACGCTCGCGTCGTGTAATAGCCGTCCTCCGGATCGAAGAGCGCGGTCTCCATGAAATCGGCGAAGGTGATCGGTCCGCGCGTCCGTATGCGCGCGACGACCCGCTCGGCCAGGTTTCCCACGCGGGGATTGCTCATCCGCGAGGGCGTCGCCTCACCCGGCGGAAGCTGCCGTGCGGCAGCATGAGCAGCAAGATCGCGGTCAACCCTGCGATCGGCGCGAGAGCCCACTCGGCCCATCCCTGCGCCCAAACGATGACGGCATATGTGACCGTCGCCGCAAGAACGCTGAGCCAGACGGGCCACGACCAACCCGTTGTCAACGCTTTGAACGTCGCGCGGGTGTTTCGCGCGGCACGGACGGGATCCCTGCTCGCCCGCCAGATCCACAGCCGCATCGCGCCGGTGAAGAGAAGGAGGAACGCGATGAGCGCGAGGACTTGCCAGAAGAACTCGTCCGCCGAGACGCTGCGCTCTGCGGCTATGCGCCCCATCGCGGCGGCCCGGGCGGTCGGATCTCGGGCGGACGCGGTGCGTTGTGCCCATCGAGCGGTATGTCCTCCGAGGGCTTCCAGGTCCGCGCGACGGCGAGCTCTTCTTTCGCGAGCACCGTCCGTCCGAAGCGGGCGTACGTCGACATCTCGAAGTTCGGGGTCTCGCCGAGCGCGCCGTGCGGACAGACCTCGACACAGTCGCCGCAGTAGATGCAACGGACGATGTCGAGCTCGTACGTCTGCAGGTCGCGCTCGCGCATCATCAGCGCGCCGGTCGGGCAGGTCTCGGCGCACGCGCCGCACGACACGCAGTCGGTGTACTTCAGCGAAACGTTCCACGGTGTGGTGACGATCGAGTCGTAACCGACGCCCATGAGGCCGTAGCAGTTCGCCCCGATGACGTCGCGGCAGATGCGCACGCATTGCGTGCAGTTGATGCACTTGTTCAGGTCGCGAAGGATGAAGTCGTGGCTGAAGTCGTACTCGTAGTCGTGATAGTCGACCGGCTCCGCGCGATGGAAACGGTTGTCGGTCAGGCCGTGTTCGAGCGAGAGGCGCTGCAGGTGGCACCGGCCGACATCGGGGCAGACGCACTGGAGGCACCGCGCGGCCTCCTTCTCGGCGGCGTTCTTGTCGTAGCCGTTCTCGATCAGCTGGAAGCTGAGCTCGCGCTCCTTGAACGGAAGCATCGGCATGCGCACCTGCGGCTCTTCCGGCTTGTACGGAACGATGTCGATGAGCTCCGGGACCGCCTCTTCCTCCGCGATCTCCTCGGCCACGCGAGCCATGTCGTCGCCCGCGAGGTATCGGTCGATCGCCTTCGCGGCGAGCTTCCCCTGCGCGACGCACTCGATGACCGTACGCGCGCCCATCTGGACATCGCCTCCCGCGAACACGCCGGGGCGGTCGGTCATGAGCGCGCCATTCGTGATGACGGTCTCGCGCTTGGTCTTGCGAACTCCCTGCTCGCGCTCGAAGAAGTCGAGATTCGGGACCTGGCCGATGGCGGGGATCGCCGTGTCGCACTCGATGACGAAGTTCGAGCCTTCGACGGGGACGGGGCGCCGCCGGCCGGACGCGTCCGGCTCGCCGAGGGCCATGCGCTGGAACTCGACGCCGCCGACGCGGCCGTTCTTTTCGACGAACCGGACCGGCGCGGCAAAGAACTCGAGGCGGATGCCCTCGTGCTCGGCGTCGTCGACCTCGCTGTAGTGCGCGCCCATTTCCTTGCGCGAGCGGCGGTAGACGACGGTCACGTCCGCGCCGAGACGGCGCGAGGTGCGCGCGCAGTCGAACGTCGTGAACCCTCCGCCGATCACGACGACCTTCTGTCCCTTGCCCACGGGCACGGGATTGCCCTCGGAGTTCATGCGGAGGTAGTTGATCGCTTCGATGACGCCGGGCAGGTCCTCTCCAGGGACACGCAGCTCGTTCGAGCGCCACGCGCCGAGTCCAAGGAAGACGGCGTCGTATCCCCGCGTGAAGAGATCGTCGATCGAGAAGTCGCGCCCGAGCATCATGCCGCCCTTGAACTCGGCGTCGCGGAGCTGCCACACCGAGTTCAGCTCCTTGTCGAGCTTCACCTTCGGCAGGCGGTATTCGGGGATGCCGTAGCGGGCGATGCCGCCCTGCTTTTGCATCATGTCGAACACCGTGACGGCGTGGCCCTTGAGCGCGGTGTAGTACGCCGCGGTCATGCCCGCGGGTCCCGCGCCCACGACCGCGACGCGCTTGCCGGTCGGCGGAAGCTGCGGGAAGGGCGTCGGAGCCTGCTCCATCTCCATGACGAGCTCGCCGGTGTACCCGTGGCACTGGCAGATCGCGATCTCTTCCTCGACCAGCCCGCGGCGACAGACTTCCTGGCACGGCTTGGGGCAGACCAGGCCCAGCATGTAGGGGAACGGCAGGACCTCCTTCACGAGGCGCGCCGCCTCGACGTGCTGGCCCTTGGCCATGAGCTCGAGGTATCCCGGGATGTCGATGTGCGTCGGGCAGCTCACCTGACACGGCGGCATGCAGTACGCGTTGTGGTCGCTCAGGATGTACTCGAGGTTTTGCCGGCGGAGCTTGAAGAGCGAGTCCGAGGCCTGCGTGATCTTCATGCCGGGCTCGACCGGCAGGTGGCACGAGGGCATTGGGCGGTGGTAGCCCTCGATCTCGACGAGGCACATGCGGCACGCGGCGGCAGGTGCGAGCTTCTCGTCGTCGCACAGCGTCGGGATTTCGAAGCCCGCTCGTTGCGCGGCTCTCAATATGGCTTCGCCGGGGATCGCGGTGACTTCCTTGCCGTCAATCCAAATCGAGCAGGTCGGCTGACCGCTGGGGATCTCGCCCATATGCGAGACGGTCGGCAACTGAGATTCAGCGGGCTGGGTGTACCGCTCGAGCAGACTCATCTCGTGTCCACCCTATCGTCCACAGCAGTGCAGCGCAGCGGGTCCTGTCCCCGGCTCGGGGCCGCGCGCTCGCCGCACCCTCCCCACTCAGCGCGTCGTTCGCTCTGCTCACTCCGCGTGGTGGGTCCCCGGGGCACCCGCGGCTCGTGCACAACCCGCTCGCCCGTGCCACCCGCGCCGCCCCGAATTAGCCGCGTGTGGCGACAGCGTCAGGCGATGTGGAAGCGGAAGCTGGCCTCGCGCTGGAAGACTTCGTAATCGTCATTCTCGTTGCGGAGATAGGCGGCCCGCAGCTCGGGCCGAGCGTCGAAGTCTCCGAAGCCTTGGAGGGCGTCGTACGCCTCGAGCGGCTTCTTGGTGAGGATCAGGAAATCGGTCTCGCCCGCTCCGGCATCGTGGCGGTCCACACTGCCGGTCTCGCCGATCGCGGCCGAGACGCGCTCTTCGAGGTGCCTGAACTCGTCGAGATCGCGGTAGGACGAGCCGGGGACCGGAAGAACGAGAAGGAATTCCACTGCTGCGAATCTAGGTGCCTCGGCGCCGCGTGGTAGAGCGCGATAGTCCCAGCGGCGCGCAGTACTTCGTGGCCAGCGTCACGGTAGGGTCTCCCTCTGCGTTGGTCTGGACCCCTCGGCCAGAGCCCGCCGGGCAATGGGTCGATCGCGTCGCTTCGGTCGTCATCGGTCATCGCCGCGAACAACGACCTTCAGCTTTGCTGACCGGGCCTCTGTTCAGCCTTCCTATTTGGTCGCGTTCATCGTCAGATGGCTGAATCCGCGGTCCTCGCCGCCCAGATCCGACACGCGAGTCGCGACCTGCTCGTGCGCGGTCTTCGCGGGGACACTCGGGTCGGCTGGTTCATCGAAGACGACGACCCATTTCGCGGTCTGCCTGCTGATCCGAGCCGCGACGTCGTCGTCGACGATGCGTTCGATCGCGCTCAGGGCTCCGTTCACGGTGTCGAACGCGAACGTGTGCTCCAGCCTGGCGCCGGACGGAAACATCGCCGCCATCGGAGGCGCGGCCTCGCCTCCTTCGAAGGGCTCCAACTTGAATTTGCTCGGGTCCATCCCGTTATTGCGCATAGCCTCCGCGATCACCGGATCAGGAGGCGGCGAGGTGTCGCCAGGTGGACGCGGCACGACGCGATACTTCTGACGGTACTTCTTTGGGCCCCCGAAGAAGCTCAATTGCCCTTCATGAATGACCGCACGGAGTCGGCGACGCGCTCGAGCTGGCCGTCGGTGAGCTCGGCGAACATCGGGAGCGAGAGCACCTCCGACGCGACCCTCTCCGTCACGGGCATGTCTCCCTTGCGGTACCCGAGGAACTCCGCCGACTGCTGCAGGTGGATCGGCACCGGGTAATGGATCTGCGTGCCGATGCCGCGCTCGCCGAGGTACTTCCGCAGATCGTCGCGTCGCCCTCCGCCCACGCGGATCGTGTACGTGTAGAAGACGTGGCGGCGGATATCCGAGGGGATCTCCGGGACGGTCACGCCTGAGCCCGCCAGACGCTCGTCGTACATCCGCGCGAGGACCCGACGGCGAGCGTTCCACTCTTCGAGCTTGCGTAGCTTGATCCGGAGTATCGCGGCCTGGATCTCGTCGAGACGCGCGTTGTAGCCGATGACCGGGTGGTAGTAGCGGGTCGACTGCCCGTGCTCGCGGAGCGCACGGAGCTCCTCGGCAAGCCGATCGTCGTTCGTGGTGATGCTTCCCGCTTCGCCGTATGCGCCGAGATTCTTCGAGCAGTAGAACGAGAAGCAGTTGACGCGTCCCCCGGTACCGGCTTTCTTGCCATCGTCGAGAAGGGCGCCATGGGCCTGCGCCGCGTCCTCGATGATCGTGATGTTCCGATCCTGAGCGAGCTGCTTGAGGGGCTTGAGATCCACGGTGCGCCCGTACAGGTGCACCGGGATGATCGCCTTGGTCCGGGGCGTGATCGCGGCGGCGACCGCGGCGGGGTCGATCAGCATCGTCTTCTCGTCGACTTCGACGAGGATCGGTCTCGCGTTCGCATAGAGGATCGCCTCGACTGTCGCGAAGAACGTGTGGGAGACGGTGATGACCTCGTCGCCGCTCGACACGCCGCAGGCTCGGATCGCGAGCTGGAGGGCGTCGGTGCCGCTACCCACGCCGATCGAATGCTTGGTGCCGATGTATGAGGCGAACTCGTGGTCGAACGCCTTGACGTTCGGCCCGATGGTGAGCTGCATGCTTTCGAGCACGTCATCGATCGCTGCCCGCACCTCGTCGCGGATCGTGGCGTACTGCGCCTTCAGGTCGACAAGAGGGATCTCTTCTGTGGCGACTGCGGTCATGGCGCTTTGGTCTCCTTCATACCTTCACCCGCTCCGGCAGGTCCTTGAGCCACGCGTAGGCATGCGGGTAAATGCCGACGAAACACGCAAGGTCGCGGATGTCGTCCTTGAGCTGCACCGCCGGATTCCCGGCCCACACCGTCCGCGCCGGGACCGCGTGACGCACGACGCTTCCCGCGCCGATGAGCGCGTCCTCGCCGACCTCGACACCCGGCAGGATCGTGCTGTTCGCGCCGATGCGCGCGCGACGGCGGACTACGCCACCTTTCACGCAATCGAGATAGGCAGGGCATTGCGGATGCGGATCGTCGGTGAAAACCACGTGTGGCCCGAGGAAGACGTCGTCGTCGATTTGCGTGAGCTCGAGAAAGCAACCGGTGTGAACGCGCACGCGCGAGCCGATCCGATTGCCGAACTCGAGAGACGCGTGTGTCCCGACCGAGACGTCGTCACCGATCACGTTGTCCTCGCGGATCGAGGCGCCCTGCCCGGTCTGGAGGCGGGCGCCGATGCGCGTTCCGGCGTAGATCGTCGTGAACGGGCGGATGACCGCGCCAGGACCGATGACGAGCTCGAGCTCGCCATCTTTCTTGCCGCGCGGAGCGCGTCCCAGGATCGCGTACTCGCCGACCATGCTTCCCTCGCCCAGACGGACGTTCGGCGAAACGATCGCGGTAGGGTGCACCGTCGTCTTGGGGCCGGCGCTCATGCCCGCACGGGGTCCAGCCGGTATGCGACACGTGCGCCGCCCGACCGGAGCGATCGCATGGCGAGCTCGAGGACCCGGACGACGGTCAGGCCGGCCTCGCCGTCGCTTCGTGGCTTCTTGCCGTCCCGGACACATTCGATGAAGTGGCGCATCTCGACCTGCAGCGCTTCGGTCATTGGAATGCGCGGGCTGTGGATGTCGCCGGCGCGGTAGCTGCGGCGAAGCTCGTCGCTCTCGAGCTTGTCGACGCCCTGGTCGTAGATCTTCACCTTCTCGACGCCCTGCACGTCGTCGTAGACGACCATTTTCTGCGAGCCGATCACGATCATCGTCCGGAGCTTGCTCGGCGCAAGCCATGAGAGATGCGCGTGCGCGATCGCTCCTGAGGGGAAACCGATCTGGAGGAAGACGACGTCCTCGATCGTCGGCTGCACGTAGCACGCGCCCGTGCACTGGACCCAGAGCGGTTCCTCATTGAGCCAGTAGAGCATGATCGAGACGTCATGCGGGCCGAGATCCCACAGCACGTTGATGTCGAACTGGTGCAGCCCGAGATTCACGCGCTGGCTGTCGATGTAGTGCACACGGCCGATCCCATCCGATTCGAGGATGTTCTTCACGGCGACGACGGCCGGGTTGTAGACGAAGGTGTGACCGACCATGAGCGTCTTCTTCGCCCGGTCAGCCGCGCGAACGATCGCTTCGGCATCGCTCACCGTGTGGGCCAATGGCTTCTCGACGAAGACATGCTTCCCGGCCGCGAACGCCTCCTCGGCGAGCTTCCGATGGGTGCGCACCGGCGTGACGACGCAGATCGCGTCGATCGAGGGGTCCTCAACAAGCTCGCGGTAATCCGTCGTCACACGCACCGCCGGAAAGCGCTTGCTGATGACGTCGAGCCGCTCCTTCGAGAGATCCGCCACGGCGACTGCCTCGGCCCCAGGCGCTTCGTGCAGGTTTCGCACGATGTTCGGCCCCCAGTAGCCCGCCCCGATCACACCCACGCGCACGGGATTGCTCAAGAAGACCGAATTCTAGGGTTCGCGGCGTTGAGAGAGCGTTACTGTCCTGTGGCGGTACGAAGCTGCGCGAGGTCGTCTTGTAGCAGCGCTATCTGGCGGCCATATTCGGCGAAGTCGCCGGCCTTAAGCGCTGCCTGTGCCGCGTTGTAGTGGTCGGTCGCCGACTTGACGAGGGCGGCGACCGCGGGTGATGCCGTCGTCGTCGGTGGCGGGGTGGTCGTCGGCGGCGGAGTTGTCGTCGGCGGGGGTGTCGTGGTCGGTGGCGGTGTCGTGGTCGGCGGCGGTGTCGCGACCGTGCCCGCTCCGAAGAGTGCCTCGATGGACTTGCCGAACGAGTCCGTCATGACGACCTTGTCCTGCGTCGCGAGGATGACACGCTGGAGCTCGGGGATGCTGCTCTGCGTCGACTGGACGTAGACCGGCTCGAGATAGACAAAGCTATTCCCCGTCGGGAGGACCAGAAGGTTTCCGCGGATGCAGGTCGCGCCGCCCCCGCCGCAGAGCAACGTGAACTGCTGGCGAATGGCTGAGTCGGCGTCGACGAGCGCCTCGACCTGCGCGGGACCCAAAATCGTCCGGTCGCGCGGGAATGTGAGCACGCGCAGCCTGCCGTAGTCGGGCGCGTCGGCGCGGCCGGCGATCCAGGCCACCATGTTGTCGCGCGCGCCTCCGGCCGGCGTCATCGGCACGAACAGAACAAATTCCGGCCGGTCCGAACCGGGCAGGCGCGTCGTGACGTAGTACGGCTCGATGGGCTGCTTCGGTCCTCCCTGCACCAGGATCTCGTTCGCGATCTTCCACGCGTCGCTGCGATTGAAGTAGTCGTCAGGGTTCGTCATGTGGTAAAGCGCGAAGACTTGCGTCTGGATGCTCAGGAGCGACTCGGGATAGCGGATGTGCGCCCTCAACGCTTCGGGCATCTCGGCGATCGACTTGAAGAGAGCCGGGTAGATCTTCCGCAGGTTCTGGATGACAGGATCCTTGTCATCCACGACGTAGTAGGTGATCGATCCGTCGTATGCGTCGGTGACGACCTTCACGCTGTTACGAACGTAGTTGAGATGACCACCGGCGATCGATGTCGAGCCGAGGCCGAGCGCGGAGAAGTTCTCGCTGTAGGGGTAGCGAGCGCCCGTCGTGAAGGCATCGTTGATCCAGTAGAGCTTGCCGTTCGCGATGACCAGATACGGGTCGGGGTCGTACTCGAGGAAGGGCGCGATCAACCGCTCGCGCGAGACGATCGGTCTATGGAACAGCAGCCGGCTGTCGGAGGTGATCTGGTTCGACACGAGGAGGTTCGGGAAATCGCCGAGCCGCAGCGTGAACAGGATGCGGTCCCACAGGGAACCGATCCCGACGCCACCGGTGCCGCTGAACTGCGTGCTCACGTTGCCCTGAACAGTCGTGTAATCGAATTCCGGTTGGTTCGTGTCGACGATGACGTAGTCGCTCGCGAGCTCGCCGTAGTAGATCCGGGGTTGGTCGATCTTGGGTTCGCCAACCGGCGGGATGTCGCTGACCGCAAAGAGAGGCTTGCCCGCGCTGTCGACGGCTCCGACCGCTGTCGCCACGGCTCCGAACCCGTGCGTGAAGATGAGGTGCCGGTTGAGCCAGCCTTGTGCCGGAAGGCTGTTGGACGAGAGCTCGCGCGCGGAGAGAAAGACCGGTGTTTCCTTACCGCCTATCTGGTAGCGATCGATGTCCACGTCGTTGAACGTGTAGTACTGGCGGAGGCCCTGTAGCTGCGTGAACGCGGACAACAGAGGGCGGTAATCCCACAGCCGAACGGTCGTGATGTCCGATAGATCGGTCCGCACGTCGGCGACTGTCGGCGCGGCACCGACGTCGAACGCCGACTCGTCGATCGCGTCGAGCGAGTACGCGGCCCGGGTCGCCTGGATGTTGCGCGCTATGTAGACGCGCTCCTTGTTCAACGGGTCTGGCGAAACGATGAAGTTCTGGATCAGCGCCGGGTAGACGCCTCCGACGACGAGGCTGGCGGCGAACCAGAGGACGATCGCTCCGCCGAGGATCCAGAGCGTGCCACGAAAGGCGTTGGCGAAGCACGCCAGGGCCGCGATTCCGACGATGACGCTGAGGATGGTGAGCGCCGGCAGGCGCGCGTTGATGCTCGTGTAGCCGGCGCCGACGAGCACGGTCTCCTGCCGGAAAAGAAGGTCAAACTGGTCGAGCAGGTACCCGCCCGCGATCAGCGCTAGGAAAAGCCCGCCGAGGATGGAAAGGTGCGCGCGGGCGGGCCGCGCGAGCGCTAGCGCGGTCCGGCCCGCCACGCGGATGTCGGCGCTCGCAAGCGAGCCGGTCGCGACCCCGATGACGCCTCGCACGAAGTAGAGGACGACGACGCCGATCGCGATGACGATGAGCGCGACGAGAAGCCAGCCGCGCATGAACTCAAGCACCGGCAACGTGAAGAAATAGAAGCCTATGTCGCGGCCGAAGACCGGATCCGTCGCGCCGAACGGGACCTGATTGACCCAGCGCAGCAGCATGTCCCACTGGTCGCCACCAGCGAGCCCGAAAAAGAACGCGGGGATCAGGAGGAGCCACATGAGCCGGAGGGTCGTCGGCAGCGCGCCACGCCGTCGGCGCTCGGCCTCGACGACGACGCGCGGCACTTGCGGACGGAGCGCGAAGTACACGTTCGGCAGAGCCAGGATGAAGAAGCCCGCTCCGAACACGGCGAATGCGTAGAACCCGGCCGTGAAACGCCGCAGGTAGACCGACTCGAGACCGAGGCTACGGAACCAGAGGAGATCTGTGAGGAAACCGACGAGGGGGCCGATCAGGACCGGGATGAGAAGGATGAGAAAGATGACGATGGCCAGGATCACGAAGCGGCGCGAGGGACCGGTTATGCGGTCCCCACCCCTGCCGAAACCCGAGAGGTCGATATTCGACCAATCGATGTTTCCCCAGTCCCTGCCCCCGTCGCCGCCGCGCCCGCGCTCGCGCATCCGTCCTCAGGATAGGCGCGCGTTCGCCTGCTTGAGCGCCGACGGGCTGGGCGCGGGCGTTAGCCTGCCAAACGCGGGAGGCGCATGAAGGTACCGGGCGTGACCAATAGTCGGGCTCTGGCGATCACCCTGGCCTTCGCGATCGCGATGGACGCGCTCATCGCGGTGGGCTACTCGTGGTGCGTCCCCCTTGTCGTCGCCTCTTCTCAGGAGAAGTCCGCGCTCTTCGCCGAGATCGCGCGCGACTACAACGCCTCCTCGCCGCGGGTCGGCCTCCGTTGTGTGCACGTGAGCGTCAACCTGGTGAGATCCGGCGATGCGGAGGATGCACTGGCTCGCGATTGGGACCGCGCGAGTGACGGACCCCGCCCGGTCGTGTGGTCCCCGGCCGCGAAGAGTTGGCTGCTCCTGCTCCAGCAGCATCGTGCCGAGCGTCATCTGAGCTCGCTCATCTCGACGACGCCGACGAGCCTCGCCAATTCGCCGCTCGTCGTGGCTATGCCCAGGCCGATGGCCGAAGCGCTTGGCTGGCCGGACCAAAACGTCGGATTTTCCGACCTGATCTCCCTGGCAGGCGACGCTGAAGCCTGGAGTCGCCGTGGCCACGCCGAGTGGGGGCCATTCCGGCTCGGAAAGACCAACCCGATGAGCTCGACGTCAGGACTCCATGCCCTGATGGGTACGTATTTCGCCGCCGTGAACGCGCCGCCGGTCGAGGCCGACCTCTCGAATCCGAAAGTCACCGCGTTCGTGCAGGACGTCGAGTACGCGGTGGTCCATTACGGGGACTCGGTCGCGACGTTCCTCGTGAACCTGCTCGAGGCAGACCGACGCGGCGTCGGTCTCACCTACGTGTCGGCAATCGCGATGGAGGAGAAGCAGGTCATCGACTACAACAACGGAAATCCGCGCTCGCTCCTCGACAACCCGAACCCCCTCCCTCCGCGAACTCAGCTCCTCGCGTTTTATCCTGAGGAGGGGACGTTCATCGCGGACCATCCCTACGCGATCCTCGACGCCCCGTGGGTCGACACGCTCCAGCGCGAGGCCGCGCAGGCATTCCTCGGCCACCTTCTCAGCCCACCGGTGCAGCTTCGCTTCGCGAACGCCGGCTTCCGCTCGTACGACGGCACACCCGGCGCTCTGATCAACAGGGATAACGGCGTCCTGCCGGACCAACCCCGGCTCACTCAACCGCCGCCGTCCGGCCGGCTCATCGAGGGTATGCAGCGATCGTGGAACGCTCTCCGCAAGCGCGCGGACGTTCTTCTGGTGATCGACGTTTCCGCCGCGATGGGCGGCCAGCTTCCGGGCAGGGCGACGAAGCTGGATCTCGCCAAGCAGGCCGCCGCGGCCGCCCTCGAATACCTCTCGGGGGAGGATCAGGTCGCGATCTGGATCTATCCGAGCCGCGTCGCCTCCGGAAGGTCGTACGAGGAGATAGCCCCGCTCGGTCCCTTGGCCAGCCGCCGCGAGACCCTCGGCAGCCTCATTGAGGGTCTCTCGACGTCGAGCGGAGACCCGCCGCTCTATATGACGACGCGAGCGGCCGTGGCGTCCGTCGCGGGGACCTTCGACCGCAAGCGCATCAACGCCGTCGTCCTCCTCGCGAGCGGGCAGAACAACGATCGTGACGCGAACCTGCAGGGACTCTTGCGCGAGCTGCAGAACCAGGAAGTGCCGGTGCGCGTTTTTGGTGTGGCCTACGGAACCCAGGAGGAGGCCGTCGCGATGCAGCTGATCGCGGAGGCCTCGCACGGCGCCACATACGAAGCCTCGGACGCGACGAGCGGGCGCCACCGCCGTCGCTCTCACGGCTCCATGGCAGGTCGCGGCGGGCACAGTGCTCGCCGTCCTTTGCGTGCGCATCGCGGCGGGCAGCCTGCTCGCAACGCCGATCGCGCGACCGCCCGCGTCTCAACTTCAGCTTCCGGCGCCCGCCGAGTTCGGCAGCGGACCCGGCGGCGCGATCACGCGGAAGGAAGCGGAAATCGCGCAACTCGTCTACGAGGGCATGCGCAATCGGGAGATCGCGGAGAAGCTCGTCATCTCCGAACGTACCGTCGACAACCACGTGCAGCACATCCTGACGAAGCTCGACTTTCACAGCCGGTCGCAGATCGCCGCGTGGTGGGCGGAGCGTCAGGTGAGCACGAAGAAATGAGCATCCGCTAGGCCCTTTCGCGGATTCGGCGAACGCTCGCGGTGCGTACCGTCGCGACCATGGGGAAGAAAAGGCCAATGTCGCGCGCGGGATTGAGCGTTATCGCATTCGTGATCGCAGGCCTCTCCCTCCAGTTCGCCTTTATCTGGGTCGCCGACGCGCTCTCGAGGGAAGTCCTCGACCTCGCTCGCCTTGCCGTGGGTCTTCTCGGCATCTTCAACTCCGCCGGCTGGTTCGTGAGCTGTTACGCGCTGAAGGCTCTGGACGAACACCGCACACGCTGATCACTGCCTGGCGAAATTAGCACCGTGAAATGAGCACCGTTTAAGCCCTTTCCCTCATTTCTGGTGCCCTCGCCCACCCTAGCTTGCGGCCCATGAATAAGACCGACACGAACATCTGGAAGCCGTTCTGGCTCGGCGTCAACGCGACCGCGGCAGCCGCCTGGTCGGCGATCGCGGCCTTTTATCTGGCTCTCACGTTCCTCGGTGACACGGCGGCAAGCGCGACGCTCGCCACCGTCGGGCTCCTCCTCGGCGTCGCGTGGCTGGTCGTCGCGATCCGAAGCGTCCGCCAGGCGGGTCCGTCGGCCGCCGCCGGCCTCTTCTGGTTCGCGGTCAGCACGACCCTCGGCGCGGCGCTGTCGCTCGCATCCGCGCTCCGACTCGACCTGGTGCGTCGGGTGGAGACGACCGATCCGTCTTCGCTCATTGGCCTCGGTATCGCGATCGGCTGCGGCCTGATCTGGTTCGGGGTCTCGGTGTGGGGGGCCGCGGCGCTCGCGTCTCGACTGAAGGAGAGGTGGTAACGATGTACCAGCGACAGACGTCACGGGATCGGCGAAGCCTGCTGGTCGCGGTCTTTCTCGCGATCGGGATCGTCGGATACTTCGGGTTCAGATCGGCACCCGAGCCTCCGGCGCGCGGCGCGTGCGTGACGCTGAACGTCGCCGCGTCGCAGGAGAAGTCAGCGCTCCTCACGGAGCTCGCGACAACCTTCGGCAAGAGCGGCGTGACGTCCAGCGGCGAGTGCATCAACGTGAAGGTCACGCAGAAAGCCTCTGGCGCGGCCGAGACGGCACTCGCGCAGGGTTGGGACGACAAGGCCGACGGCGTACGGCCGGACGTCTGGTCGCCGGCCGCTACGTCGTGGGTCCAGCTGCTCCGCCAGCATCGCGCGTCACGGGACTTCGGCAGCGGGCTCGCGCCGGAGAACCCGCCCAGCCTCCTCCAATCTCCGCTGGTCATCGCGATGCCCCGTCCGATGGCCGAGGCGCTCGGCTGGCCTCAGCGCGAGATCGGCTGGGCGGACGTGCTGCAGCTCGCGCGTGATCGGGCCGGCTGGGGCAGCCGCGGGCACCCGGAGTGGGGTGAGTTCCGCCTTGGCAAGACAAATCCGAACATTTCGACCTCCGGCTTGCACGCGCTCATCGGCGCCTACTTCGCCGCGACACAACGGTCGACCGACCTCACGGAGGCCGATATTGCCGACGCGCGCGTCGTCGACTTCGTGAAGGGAGTCGAGTCCGCGGTCGTGCATTACGGCGACACCGTCTCGACCTTCGTCCGGCACCTAAAGGCGGCGGATGACCGCGGCGCGGCGCTGTCGTATGTCTCGGCGATCGCGGTCGAAGAGAAGCAGGTGTGGGACTACAACCGGAGCGAGCCGCGTCCGAGCATGCCGCTCGTCGCGGTGTATCCAAAGGAAGGGACGCTCGTCGCCGACCATCCCTACGCGATCCTGAACGCGCCGTGGGTCGACGACGGCAAGCGCGCGGCCGCGAGCGCGTTCCTCGAGTTCCTCCAGGCACCACCGGCTCAGCGATCGTTCCTCGCCGCGGGCTTCCGCGACGCGCACGGCGGTCCCGGCGCCGAGATCACCACCTCGCTCGGTCTTCTCCCGGAGGGACCGCGGCTCGTCATCCGACCGCCCAGCCCGGCCGTGCTCGAGCTCATCCAACGGTCGTGGAACGACGTGCGCAAGCGCGCGCGCGTCCTCCTGGTCCTCGATACGTCCGGCTCGATGAGCGGCACGAAGCTCGACCTCATGAAGCGCGCATCGATCGACGCGCTCGACCAGTTCGCGGATGACGACGAGGTCGGCCTCTGGAGCTTCGCGAGTCGCGAGACCGAGCTCGTGCCGATCGGCCTGGTGAGCCGGCAGCGCGATCAGCTGAAGGCAAAGATCGCGGGCCTCGTCGCTTCGGGTGGGACCGCCCTCTACTCGACGGCCCGCGTGAGCGCGACGTACATGCGAGGCGCGATCGACCCCACCCGTATCAACGCCGTACTGCTCCTCACCGACGGAAGGAACGAGGACGGCGACCGCGATTTGGACCAGCTCCTCCGCGATCTGCAGACCGAGGACGAGCAGCGCGTCGTCCGCGTGTTCACGATCGGTTACGGCGCCGACGCCGATCGCGAGACGCTCAAGAAGATCGCCGACGCGTCGCGTGCCAACTTCTACGACGCGACGAACCCGGCGACGATCAACAAGGTCTTCACCGACGTGGTGTCGAACTTCTAAATGCTTCAGCCGAGATCCGATCGGCTTCCGGTGGCCGCGGTCGCGGTCGCGACGTCGGTCGTGACCGCGCTTCTCGGCGTGCCCCTCCTCGCCGCCATCGCGATCGGAGCGGGCATCATGGTCGCGTCGATCCTCGCGGCCCTGACCGCCCACGTCCGTTGGACCGTCATTGCGATCCGCGTCCGGAGCGAGGCGCGCGATGTCACGGGACCGCTTCTCGGGTTGCTCGTCGGTCTCGCGGTGCTTGCGGCCAGCGGGTCGGTAGCCGCGGCGCTCGCGGCTGCGGTCGCGGTCGTGGCGCTCAAGATCGCCACAGCGGTGGTCCTGCGGCCCGCCGGTCCGCCTCGTCCGCGATTGCTCCCCGGCTCGGCGGCAGCCGGCTGGCTCGAACGGGCCGAGCGCGCCGTCGATGGGATCGGTCGCATCGCTCCCGGCCGCGAGAGCTCGCTCGCCGAGCGGTTCTCGCAGACGAGAGAGGGAGCCCGCGAGACCGTCGTCCTCATTCGCCGGCTCGCGTCACACGAGCTCATCGTGTCGCAGGTCGTCGCCGGGATCGATCCGCGGATGGCCGAGGAGCTCCACCGCCTCGAGCGCGAGCGGGCTGACGCAGCTACATCCGAGATGGACGAGGAGATCGGCCGCGCGATCCAGGCCGTGCGCGATCAGCTGGCGGCGCGCGAGCGGCTCGTCTCCACCGACCGAACCCTCATCGCCCGTATGCGCTCGGCGGCGCTCGGGCTCGAGGGTCTGGTCGCGCGGCTGGGCGAGATCGCGGTCCTTGCGGAGGGGGGCGCGTCGGCGACGGCGAACGCTCGCGTGGACGAGCTCGCGGACGAGCTCGACGCGCTCCGTACGGGCCTTACCGAGGCCGACACGCTCGCACGGGTGACTGTTCACGAGCTTCGTCCCGCGAATTCGTTGACGGAGGGGATCAAATGATCCGGTTCACGACACGCGCCATTCGCTATCTGGGAGCGTTCCTGAACGGAAAGCTCGATGAGGTCATGGACCCGCGCGTTCAGATCGAGCAGGCCATCGCCGAGGCACAACGCCAGCACGGCATGTTGAGCGATCAGGCCGGCGCGGTGATCGGCCACCAGCGCGAGCTCGAGATCAAGATCGCGCGTGCAGGCACCGAAGCGAGGCGGCTACGCGAGTGCGCGGGGCAAGCGCTTCTGCTGGCGGAGCGGTCTCGCGCATCGGGCGACGCCGCTAGGGCCGCGGACCACGAGGCGACGGCCCGCGTCTTCGCCAACCAGCTCGCATCGCTCGACAGCACGGCGAAGACCCTCGCGGAGCTACATGCGAAGGCGCTCGTCGACGCGGGCGCCGCGCGGAAGGCTGTCGAGCAAAACCGCTACGTGCTGCAGCACCAGCTCACGGAGCGGTCACGTCTTCTGGGCGAGCTCGAGGCCGCGAAGCTGGCCGAGCGGATGAATGCGGCGCTGCAGCAGGTCAGCGCGATCGGAACCCGCGAGCTGCCGACGCTCACCGACGTGCGCGACCGGATCGACCGCAAGATGGCGGTCGCCACCGGACGCGGCGAGCTCGCGGCGGAATCGGTCGATGTCCGGGCGCTCGACGTCGAGCGTTCGGTGATCGATCGAGAGGGCGAGGAGCGCCTCGAGGAGATCCGCAAGGATTTGGGATTGGAGAGACCGAAGGTCGGCTGAGATGACCAACTAGGGCCTCAGTGAAGCCTGGCACGGACCTCCGCGAAGAGGTCGAGGTAACTGTCGACGACCCGCGGCCAGGTGTAGGTGCGCGCGACGAAGTCGGCACCGGAGCGGCCGAGGCGATCAGCGAGTGCGGGATCGTCGATCAAGAGCTCGCAGATCTCGGCGAACTCGGCTGGGCCGTGGTACGCGAGACCCGCGCCGGCGCGGCGAGCCATCCCGGCAAGCACCGGCGAGTGGGCGTCGACGATCACCGGACGTCCTGCGGCCCACGCCTCGAGCGTCACCAGCGAAAGCGACTCGAGCAGGCTTGGCATCACGAAGGCGGCGCAACCGGCGAGCGCATCCCACTTGTCCTGCTCGCCGAGGCGCCCGAGATGAACGATGCCGCTCGTCTTCGGGACACGGGTCTCGGCGTCGCCGATGAGCACGAGCGAGACATCGTGCGCGGGATCGCTGGCGCGCCAGCGCTCGTAGTTCGCGAAGAGCTCGCGGGAGCCTTTGCTCACACCGATGCGCCCGACGTAGAGCAGGTACGGACCGGTGATGCCGTGCTTCTCGCGGAAACGTGTCGCGTTCCGCTCGGCCGGCACGTCGATCCCGACTCCCACGATCTCGTTCGACACGCGCTCGTTTCGGAAGCGGCGCCACACCATCCGCCGCTCCTCCTCGGTGTTGTACGCGATCGCGCGCGGCGCGTGGAACACGGGCTTGTAGGCGGCGAGGCCGATCGCGGACTCCTCGTGCGCGGTCGGGACCAGGACGGCGCGCTCGGGAACGAGCGGCAGGCCCAGAACGGTCGGGTAGTAGATGTACGTGAAGAAAAGCACGTGGTCGTAGTCGCGGCCGCGTTTGAAAAGGAAGTCGAGAAGCTCCGGTGCGTATGGCCCCTGCGCGTCGATGAACGCGCGCTCGTCCTCGAGCGTGTGCCGCGAGCGAAAGGCGCGGCGCTCGTAGAGCTTGAAGTTCCACGCGCGCGGGCGCTCGACCGGGAAGCGGCGGACCGTCACGCCGTCGACGCGATCGAGGCCGGCCGTGAGGTCCCCTCGCCAGCTGAGGTAGTCGGTCGAATTGGTCGTCGCGACCTCGATCGCGAAGTGCGGCGCAAGGCGCTGCACGACCGAGCGCGCATGGGCTTCGGCGCCGCCCGGAACATCCCCGTACCGCTGGACGACCACGAGGAGCGACGGGTTCAATTCGCCACCAGGTCGACGAGCTGCTCGAGCCGCGCGTCGAAGGCCGGCCAGGTGCACTCGCGCTCGACGTATGCGCGGCCAGACGCACCGAGCGCGTCGCGCTCGGCGAGGACCGCGGCGAGAGCCGTCCCGAAGGCGCCCGGCCCGTAGGACGCGCCGCCATGGGCGCGCGCGACCTGACCGGTCGTGACCTTGTTCTTCGCCGACACCAGGCAGGGTGTTCCTACCTGCCATGCCTCGAGGAGCACGATGCCGAGGCTTTCGAGATGCGATGGGAGGACGAGCGCGTCCGCCGCTTCGAGGAGCGCGTACTTCTCCTCATCGCTGACCCGGCCGAGCGGCACGATGTCGTCCTGCTTCGGAATTTGCATGCGCGCTGTGCCGGCGAGCACGAGCGATCCCGTGCCACCGGCTTCGCGGTATCGGCTCCAATCGGCCAGCAGCTCGTCCACAGCCTTCCCTTCGCTCACCTGTCCGAGATACAGGACGAGGGGGCCGCGCGGGGCGTAGTGCTCGCGAAAGGGCTCGGGATCGTGCCACGGCGGTGGGTCGAGACCGATCCCGAGGACTTCATTTGGGATGTGGCCGTTGTGGAAACGCGCATGCACGAGATCGCGCTCCTCGGGAGTCAGGAATCCGAACGCACGCGGGAGCTGAAATAGCGCGCGGTACGGCACGAGACGAAGCGGCTCCTCGTCGTGCGCCGTCGAGATCAGGGCGGCGCGCTCCGCAACGAGCGGCAGACCCGCCGCGGTTGGCTCGTAGATGTACGTGTAGAAAAGGGCCGCGTCGTAGGCCTTGCCCTCGCGGCGCAGGAATTCGAGGAGGCCGGGCGCATGCGGGCCCTGCGTCGCGAGCCAGGCCTGCTCGTCGGCGAGCGTGTGCGGCTCGAACAGGACGTGACGTTCGGCATCCTTGAACGTCGGGCTTCGCGTGCCCGTCACGGCAAACCGGCGGACGCGCACCGGCCCGTCCATCGACTCGCCTTCCGGAAAGTGCGGCGCCCAGCTCCAGTAGTCCAGGGCGTTGGTCGTCGCAA
>VBEU01000102.1 GCA_005883775.1 Chloroflexota bacterium
TCCTCGCCACCATCGCGTACAGCGCATTGCTCTTGTCTGCGACGCGGTGGGCGCTCAGCCGAGGAGTGCGGCGTTAGGCGTCCGGAGCCGCGATGCGACAAAGATGCCGGCGATCGCGAGGCCCGCCGCGAGACCGTCGGTGACCGCGACGCCGATGACGGCGTTGCCGGAACCCGCGACCGCCGCTGCGACCGCGACCGCGCCGAGGCCCGTCCCGAGGGCGTTCCCGAGGATGTCGGCAAGCTGCATCGACGAAGCTGTCGCGCCCTCGCTGCCGGTGGGTGCATGGCGCAAAACCGTGAGCGAGATCGAGCTGTACGCCATGCCGATACCGAGGCCGGCGATGCCCCACGCGGGAACGCAGAGCCACGCCGGGACCGCGCCGCTCAGCACGACGACCATGGCCGCGATCCCGATCGCGATGAGAAGGAAACCGTTGCGCACGAGCGGAGCCGGGCCGACGCGGAACACGGTCCGTTCCTGAACCCAGGCGCCCGTCGTCCACGCGATCGTGCCGGCGGTGAGTGCAATCCCGGATAGGACGACGCTCTCTCCGCGGATCGTCGTCACGGTCAGAGGCACGAAGACGTCGGCGGCGAAGAACGCGAACGTGAGGATCCCTCGCGATAGCACCGCAGCCGGGAGGGCGCCATTCGCCCTGAATGTGCCCGCCGGCAAGAGCTTGCGCAGCGCGGGGATCCCCAGCCCCAGGCCGATCGCGAGCAGCGCCGGCGACAGAACGACGTCGCGCGCCTGCAGCCCCGCCAGCGCGAGGCCCGTTCCCGACGCGACCCGCACGGCGTCAAGAAGCACGCGGCGAGCGACACGATGAGGATTCCCCGGAACGCTGCGCAGCTCGCGCAACGCGAGCGATCCAGCGACGAGCACGAGGGGCAGGAGACCCAGAAAGACCGACCGCCACCCGACGTGATCGGCGACAAATGCGGCAAGCGCCGGACCCGCGATGCCGGGCACGACCCAGGCCGTCGAGAGGACCGCGAACATGCGCGGCCGGAGAGCGTCCGGATACGTACGGCCGATGACGACGTACGCGACGGCGGGTATGGCGCCGGCCCCAAACCCCTGGATGGCACGTGCCCCGACGAGGACCGGCATCGACGGTGCGAGCCCTCCGATCAGCAGGCCGATCGCGAACAGCCCGAGACCGGCGCCGAAGGGGACCGCGGGGCCGAAGCGATCGGCGAGCTCACCGGCGACGACGATCCCGACGAGGTCCGCCAGAAGGAACGCGCTGAAGACCCATCCGTAGAGGGCGACGCCGCCGAGATCCGCGACGACGAGCGGCATGATCGTCGCGATCGCGAGGGCTTCGAACGCCACGAACGTCACGTTGAGAACGAGACCCGCGGTGAGGCCGCGCCACCGTTCGTCCAATAGTCCGAAAGTCACCTTGACGGGGGACGTGCTAACACACCGCGCAGACACCCGGATGACAGGGCCGCGGACGTAACCTCGCGAGGCCGATGCGGGGAGCGACAGTCACCTGTCCGAAGTGCGCGACCGAGATGCCCGTCGCGTTCAGCTTCTGTGGAAAATGCGGCGCGCGGCTTGTCGCGGTCCAGCCCATCGAGGGCGAGACGAAACAGGTCACCGTGCTCTTCGCGGACATCTCGGGGTTCACTGCGCTCGCGGAGCGGCTCGATCCCGAAGAGCTTCACGAGAACATGCGCGCCGCGTGGGACGCGATCGCGGTGGAGATCCGGGCGTTCAACGGGCTCATCGAGAAGTACATCGGCGACGCCGTCGTCGCGGTGTTCGGCGCGGTCGACAACGAGATCGACCATCCCGCGCGCGCCCAGCGGGCGGCCCTCGCCATCCTCGGCGCGCTCGACCGTGAGAACGAACGCATCGCAGAGCGCACCGGCCGCAATCTCGCGCTGCGCATCGGGATAAACAGTGGGCTGGCCGTCGCAGGCGCCGTCGGCGATAGAGAGAGCGAGTTCGGCGTGCTCGGCGACGCGGTGAACGTAGCCGCGCGGCTCGAGCAGGCGGCCGAGCCAGGCGAGGTCCTCGTGGGCGATGCGACGTATCGCCTCGCGCCGGGCCTCTTCGCGTACGAGCCACACCCACCCGTCGCGGCAAAAGGAAAGACCGCCCCTCTCGTCGCATGGCGGCTTCTGCGCATCGAAACAGCGGCGACCGACCGCGGCCGCGCACCGCTCGTCGGACGAGACAGCGAGGTCGCGCTGCTCGTGGGTGCGCTCGAGGACGCTCTCGCGGGCAAGGGTCACATCGTGTCGATCGTGGGCGAGGCCGGCCTCGGCAAGACGCGGCTCGTGGACGAGCTGCTCGCGGATCCGCGAGCGCTCGGCGCACGCGTCGCGCGGGCGCGCTGCTCGCCGTACGACGCGCATCGCGCGTACGGCGCGATCTCCGACCTCTTGCGTCGAGCGCTCGCGATCGGGACGAACGCGCCGACCGAGATCGCACACCGCATGCTCACCGAAACGGTCCCCGGGATGGAGCCCGAGGCCGCAAAGATGGTCCTCGCCGCCCTTGGGTATAGCCTCACGCTCCCGGCGCTCTCGGGCGAGACGCGACGAAAGCTGCTCGACCGCGCGATCCGCGACCTCATCCTGCGCGTCGCTCGGACGCAGCCCGTGATCCTCGCATTGACCGACGTGCAGTGGGCCGACGCGGCTTCGCAGGAGCTCCTCGCCGCTCTGGCCCCGGCGCTCGCGGGCACGGCGGCACTGTTTGTCACAACCTATCGCCCGGATTTGAATCCACCGTGGTCGACGAGTCGCGGTCACTTGCAGATCCGGCTCACTCCGCTCGCGACCGGCCCGAGCGCCGCACTGCTGCAGGCGCTCCTCCCGGCGAGCGCCCTCCCGCAAGAGGCGATCGACGACATCGTCGCTCGCAGCTCCGGAAGCCCGACATACATAGAGGAGGCCGCCCGGTGGCTCGTGGCGATGGGAGTCGTCGTCGAGCGCGAGGGCGCCTCGCCGCTGGCCGACGTCAGTCGGATCCGTGAGCTCCCGGACGCTCTGCCGATGCTCCTGCTGCGCCGCGCCGAGCTCGCTGTCGGTCCGGAAAAGCGGGTTCTCCATGCGACCGCGGTCGCGGCGCGCGCCTGCGAGCCCGGGCTTCTGCGTGCGTTGTTCGGCCAGGATGTGGATGTCGATTCGGCTCTCGCGAGCCTCTGCGCACGCGGGCTTATCGAGCTCACGAGCCACGGCGACTACCGCTTCCGGCAATCGCTGTTGCGCGAGCTCGTCTATGACTCCATCTCGCCGCGCAATCGCGAGGATCTGCATGGGCGCATCGGTCAGGTCATCGAGAGCGTGATGCCGGAGGTGGCCGTCCAGCAGCCCGAGCTTCTCGCGAACCACTTCGCCGAATCGACGCACGTCGGCCGCGCGATCGACTACTCGATGCGCTCAGGTGAGAGGGCGGTCGCGTTGTACGCGCTAGCCGACGCGCTCCATCACTATCGCGCTGCCGCGAAGCTCGCCGAGCGCCTCGCCGGTGGCGGCGAATCGGAGCGCGCCCGCGCTCTGGTGGAGGCGTGCGACGCGGCACGCGCGCTCGGACACGAGGATGCGCTCGCGATCGCGGAGGACGCGCTCGCCGGACCGATGTCCGACGACGTCGTCCGGGCCGCCCTCCGCCGCCGGGCCGGGGAGCTGGCGGCGCGCGCGCACGAGACGCAACGGTCGGCCGAGCATCTTGCCGAGGCGGATCGTCTGACTCCCGCTGAGGGGCGCGAGCGCGCGGAGCTCACTCTCGCCAAGGCCTACCTAGCTCGTTCCGACGAGCGACCGGCCGAGGCGCTCGCCGTCGGCCGGACCGCCGTGAAAGAGGCGCTCGCCGCGAACGATCGCGGTCTGGCTCTCGCCGCGGAGGAGGCGGTCGCGGTGTTCGCGGCCGACGCCGGCTCACAGGACGAGTCGCTCCGCGCGACCGAGAGATGCGTCGAGCACGCGACGGCGATCGGCGATCTCTCAGGCCTGGCACGCGCCCTCGCGCTCCTTCTCCGGTGAAGCGGGCGCACTACGGGCGCTCGGCCGCTCGTTCTTCGGGCTCGGCCGCTTCGCGGAGGCGCATGCGACGCTCGAGCGGGCGCTCGCACTCGCCGACCCGCTTGCGCAGGGGCAACAGCCCGCGGATCCCGCATCCACACTGCTCGTGCTCGGCTCGCTGGCGATCGAGCGCGGCGACTTCGCGTCGGCGGCGACGACCCTTTCGGAGGCTCGCGCCGTCGCCGAGCGGTCTCCCTCGCGCGAACACCTCGCGCCGCGGATCGCGGCCGAGATGGCGCGACTCGCGCTCTATCAGGGTTCGCTCGACGATGCCCGTCACCACGCGGCCGCCGCGCACGCGGCCGCGGTCGAACACGAGTGCCGCCGCTGCGGTGCGGGGATCGCGGCGACCCTCGTCGAAGTGGCGTGCGCGAGCGGCGACCTAGCCTTGGCCGATGCCCGCCGGACGGAGGGCCTCGAGCACGCGTTCCGGCTCGGGCTCCCGGTCGCGAGCGCGGAGATACGCGCGGCGTCCGCGAATCTTCTCGCGGCGCACGGCGACATCGTCGGCGCGCGCAACGAATGCATCGAGGCGCTCGCGGTGTTCGAGCAGCATGGGCCGACGTACCTCGCCGAGCGAACCCGGCGGCGCATCGCCGAGATCGACGTCAATGGGAAGGCTCAAAGCGCCTAGTTAGAGGGCGAACTCCCCCGGCGCGATCTTCTCGCGGCCACCCATGTACGAGCGCACCGCTTTAGGTATCTCGAGCGATCCGTCTTTGCGCTGGTAGTTCTCCATGATCGCGATCATCAGGCGCGCAAGCGCCAGGCCCGAGGCGTTGAGGATATGCACGTGCTCGGGCTTTCCACCGGCTTCGCGCCGAAAGCGGATGCTCGAGCGTTCGGCCTGGAACGAGCCGCAGTTCGACGCTGACGACACCTCGAGCCACTCGTTCGCGGCCGGGCTCCACACATCCACGTCAAAACCGCGGATCGCGGTGAAGCCGAGGTCGCCCGTGCAGCGCTCCGACACGCGCACGGGGAGCTCGAGCTTCTCGAGCACCTCGACCGCGAGCGCAGTCATCTTGTCGAGCCACGCCGGCGACTCCTCAGGGGCGCAGTGCACCACCATCTCGACCTTGTCGAACTCGTGACCGCGCTTTATCCCGCGCACATCGCGGCCTGCACTCATGTGCTCGCGCCGGAAGCACGCCGTGTAGGCGACGTAGCGTCGCGGCAGAGCCGCGGCGTCCAAGATCTCGTCCCGGTGCAGCCCAACGAGCTGTGGCTCCGCGGTGGGGAGGAGCCACACGTCATCGTCTTCGTCGCGGTACAGGTTCTCATCGAAGTGCGGAAGGTGCGCACTTCCGACGAGCGTCTCGCGTCGTGTGACGAACGGCGGGTAGATCTCGGTGAAGCCGGCGGCGATCTTGAGGTCGATCATCCAAGCGATGAGCGCACGCTGCAGAGCCGCGCCCGCCCCGCGTAGCACGTAGAACCGCGAGCCTGAAAGCTTCGTGCCGCGCGGTATGTCGAGGATCCCGAGCGCCTCGCCGAAGTCCCAGTGCGGCTGCGGGACCAGATCGAGCTGCCTCGGCTTGTCCTGGCGCAGGACCTTGTTGTCGTGCTCGTCCTTGCCCTGCGGGACGCCGGGGGCGATCTCGTTCGGTATCCAGAGAAGCTTCTCGTCGCGCTCCGCCTCGAGGGCGGTGAGCTCCGCCTGATCGGCCTTGATTCGTTCCCCCACCTCCCGCATGCGCGCCTTCACTTCCTCGCTTGGCGGCCCGCCACGGCTGGCCTTGTTGCGTTCGGCATTCAGCGACTCGACCTGAGCGCGAAGATCGCGTGCCTTTCGGTCGAGCTCCAGGATCCGGTCGAGGGGCGCGTCGAAGCCGCGTGCAGCGAGCATGTCGCGCACCTTCTGGGGGTCTTCACGGATGCGCTGGAGAGGGGTCATCGAGCGCGTGCCATTATCCGTGCTCTTCCATGTACGACGTGGTCCTCGTCGCCTTCG
Source organism: Chloroflexota bacterium (assembly GCA_005883775.1). Lineage (GTDB taxonomy): Bacteria > Chloroflexota > Limnocylindria > P2-11E > P2-11E > 3-1-20CM-2-70-9. The sequence continues at coordinate 6,001 of VBEU01000102.1, forward strand.
AAGGCCCCGACCGCTACTCGTTCGTGGGTGGCCTCGCGACGCGGATGATCGATCTCGCAGACGCGCTGGTCGATCGCGGACATCAGGTGCGCCACATCTTCGTCGGCGACCCCAAGCTCCCGGCGGTGGAGGAGCGCAGCGACGGCTCGTTGATCCTCGAGCGCTGGTCCCAGTGGATCAGCACGTATCACCCGAAGGACGTCTACGACGGCGAGGACGGCAAATGGCGCGACTTCTCGCGCACCGTCCCCGCGCACCTTGCCGATCTCGTGATCGCGTCGGCGGCGGAAGGGCGGAAGTCCGTCCTGCTCTTCGAGGATTGGCAAACGGCCGACGCGGCGATCGCGACCTCCGCGATCCTGAACGTCCGCATGCCCGGCGCCGCGGCCATCCTCTGGAACGCGAACAACACCTATGGCTTCGGGAGCATCGATTTCTCGCTGCTGCGGCTCGCCGCGTCGATCACGACGGTCTCGCGTTTCATGCGCGCGGAGATGTCCGCGGTCGGTGTCGATGCGGCCGTCCTCCCGAACGGCATCGCCGAGCGTTTCTTGAAGCCGCTGCCGCCGGCGGAGGCGCGGCCGCTGCGAGTGGCGTTCGGTGACCGGCCGACCTTCGTAAAGGTCGCGCGATTCGATCCAGACAAGCGCTGGCTCTGGGCGATCGACGCGATCGCGTTCATGCGCGACGCGGGCGCGCGCCCGCGGCTGCTCATGCGCGGAAGCCGCAATCCGTATGGCGACATCGTCGGCGCCCGTATACGCGCCCGCGGGCTCTCCATCGAGCGTGTCGCTCTTCCGACCGAAGCCGCGTTCTAGCCAATTCCGAGAAGGAGCCCTTCGGTCTCGTCGGTCTCGAGGTCATGGCCTCGGGCGGCCTCGCGTACGTCGGCCGGACCGGTGAGGACTACGCGGTCCCGTTCGGGAACGCGGTCGTCATGCAGAGCGACGACCCGCGCGAGCTGCTCGCGACGCACGCGACGCTCGGCACGCGGCCGGAAGTCCTTCGCGCCATTCGTGCCGACGGAAGGGCGACGGCGAAACGGTTTGCGTGGCCGCGCGTGCTCGATGGCTACGAGGCCGCGTGGGAGACCGCGTTCGCGCTGACCTCGGGCTAAACCCGACCCTCGAAACCGCCGTCAGACAGCTCGCGAAAGCCGAAGTCCGAGCCACGCGCCCCAGATCGGAGCCACGATCCCTCCGCTGAGGAGAATGAGTAGCCCCCCGACCGCGTCCGGAACAGGTAGTGCGGCATCGCGCGCGAGAAGGCTCAGGAGGCCCAGCCAGTAGAGAGCCGCGAGAACGAAGCCGAGCAAGGCCCAGGCCTGCGGAAAAGATCGTCGTTCGAGGGCGAGACCACTTGCCCAGTAGGTCCCAAAGCCGGCCAGCAGCAAGAACGCGCGCTGTAGCCAATTCGCTGGGGACTCGATCAATGCGCTCGCGTCGGTCAGGACCTGCAGCGTCTGACTCGAGGCATCGTGACTCACATTGACCACCGCCTGCAGCAGCCCAAGCGTCAGGAACAGCCACAGCGACCCAAACAGTCCCGCCGCGGCGAACGCGACCGTCATCAACTGCTGGTAAGGGCCGTCGGGGGCCAGCGACTGTCTTAGCACCAACCCGAGTCCAATGAGGCAAAGCATGGCCAGAGTGATGCAAACCACCGCGGCGTAGAACTGCGGGTACACCGCTCTCTCATAGGCGTAGTGCGCGACTCGATCGGCGGCATCTGGGGGTTGTGGTGAGATGATCGCGAAACTCACCAGCGTGAAAACCCATGTGCCAACGAACCACCCGGCTGCATAGATGAACGCGAGCGCTCTGCCGATTGGGTACCAGCCGGAGGCCCTTGTCGCATCCATGCGCCGGAGAAGCGTAGCCCTAGGCGGGACGCGAACTTAGTCTCGTCGTCTAGCGGACGTCAGTTCGTCGTTGCTCCTCTTCTCCAGTATCTCGAAGCGCACCGCGCGTTCGACGAAGAGCGGCGTCCCGCGGCGCGCCGGGGGAACGAGCCAGTGCACGCGTCTCGAGAAGCGGAGGTGGTCCCTGAGGTAGTCATTGAGCTCGGCCGAGTCTTCGAACGGGATCGCGTGCCACAGCCTTCCCCGCCGGCGCGATCGGAA
>VBEU01000103.1 GCA_005883775.1 Chloroflexota bacterium
AGCGCCTTGGCCGCAAGATGCATCGTCGCGAGCGCGCGCGGCGCCCGGGCCGCTTCGGTGAACGCGACCGAGTGCCCGGGCACAGACCCTTCGGTGATCGACAGGAACGGATGGATGCCGGGGATAGCGGTCGTGACGTTCCCCATATCCGTCGAGCCATGCGTGTCCGACGGGCGGCGGGGCTGCATGGTGCGCCCGAGCGACCGGACATTCTCGGCGAACGCTTCCGCGAGCGGACGGTTCGTGTTCACCACTTCGCAGACCTCGCTCCACATCGGGCGCAGCTCCGCACCGGTCGCGACGGCCGCGCCCTCAAAACACGCGAGCACCCGGCGCCGCAGGTCGGCCAGATAGGCGTTGTCGGGCGAGCGCACCATCAGCCTCGCGGCGGCGCGGTCGGGAATGATGTTCGCGGCCTTTCCGCCGTCGGTGATGATCCCGTGGATCCGCGAGTCGCTGCGAACGAGCAGACGAAGCGCGGACATCGCGTTCCAGCCGAGCACGAGACCGTCGAGCGCGTTCACACCGTCATACGGCTCGGCGGCGGCGTGCGCGGCCTTCCCCAAAAGCTCCACGTCGAGGTTGACCATCGCGAGCATCAGCGGGTCGATCTCGTCCCGATCCCCGGGGTGGTACATGAGCGCAGCTTCTACACCCTCGAACGCACCGCCGGCCATGAGAAGTACCTTGCCGTTCCCGCGCTCCTCGGCGGGGCAGCCGACGATGCGGACGCGACCGCGGACGCCATCAAGCGTGTCGCGAAGCGCGAGGAAAGCGCCGACCGCCGCGGTTCCCATGAGGTTGTGGCCGCAGCCATGGCCGATGCCCGGTAGGGCGTCGTACTCGCCGAGGATCGCGACGACCGGACCGCCCGAGCCTGCCTCTGCGACGAAAGCCGTCTCGAGACCTCCGGCCCCACGCTGGACAGTGACCTTCTCAGATTCCAAATAGTCCGCGAGGGAGTCCGCCGCGAAGCGCTCCTCGAAGGCGAGCTCGGGCCGGGAGTGGATCTCGAGCGCGAGACGGTCGAGATCCTTCGCGCGCCCCTCGACACGCTCGCCGATCCGCTTCTTGCGCGCCGCGGTGTCCAAGTCGCTGTGAGGCTAACCCGAACTCGCGGTTGTCGATGACGCGCTCAGAACGAGCTCGGCCAGCACGAACCCAGCGACGACAAACCCCCCGGTGATGAGGGTGAGCCCGTCGACAGCCCGGAGCAGGCCAAGCGCCGCCACGAGGGATCCGATCTCGAACCCGCGGCGCATCGCGGGAATGCGGCGCGGATTGCGGCGGCGCGGACGCGCGAGCGCGGCGTCGCGCTCTTCGACGGCCACGCCCACCAGGGCGACGGCGCATCCGATTGCCAGTGACGCTCCGCCGAGCACGGCCACGACGGCCATTGAGTCGGTGGGGTCGCGGGTCAGCAGGACGAAGATGACGGCCGCCATTCCGGCCGAAGCGCCGAGCGCGAGCAGCGGTTTGGTCAGGGCTCGTCGGTCTCCCTTCGCGGGTCCATTCGCAGAGGCAGCGCGACCTGCTCGCCGCCCGCCGCGATCGGGGCCTGGGCGAGGGTCTCGATCGCGCTCGACGCGCGCGAGAGCGCGCGATCGGTCTCGTCGAACTTCTTCGTCGCGTTCTCGAGATGGCGGCCGAGCTGGTCGTGCAGCTCGACGAACCGCTCGAACTCTCGCCGGACGGCCGCGACACCCTGTTGCAGCTCGCGGGTTCGCTCCTGCATCGCGAGTCCGCGCACGCCGAGCGCAACGACCTGCAGATAGGCGAGGAGCGTGTTGGGCGAGGCCGGGATGACCTTGCGTTCGGCGCAATACGCGCGGAGGTCGGGCTCGCCCTCCTCTTCGCGCAGCACGAGGTCGTAGTAGACCGACTCGGATGGGATATACATCACGGCAAAGTCGATCGTTCCGTCCGCCGGTGAGACGTACCGGCCGACGGCATCGATGTGTCGCCGGACCTGCTGCAGGAACGCGCGCTTCTTTAGCCGACGGTCCGCCGGGTCGTCCGCTTTGGCGAGCGCGTTCCAGGTCTCGTTGGGGAATTTCGCGTCGATCGGCACGATCCGGCCGGCGTAGCGCACGATCGCGTCGACGCGCGACCCGTCCTTGTACGTGTACTGGACCTCGTACGCCGTCGCCGGCAGCGCGTCGTGGAGAAGACGCTCGAGGAGCAGCTCGCCGAAACCGCCGCGGGCTTTCGGCGCCCGCAGCAGATCCTGAAGCGAGCCGATGTCCTTCGCGAGCTCTCCGATCCGCTGGCTCTGCTCGCTCAGGCCGCCGAGCTGCCGGGATAGGTCGTTGAGGGTGCGGTGGGTCGTGCCGGCCTGCGTCGCGAGCTGCTGCTCCGTCGCTCCAAGCGACCGCCCGAACTCGGTGCGAAGCTCGGCGACGGAATTGGCGAGAAGCTCGACCTGACCCTGGGTCCCTTGCTGCGCGGCGTGAAGCTGGGCCGAGAGCGCCTCGCGAAGGGCGGTCCCCCCGCCGTCGACGGGCCGGCGAAGGACGAGGGCCAGGCCGACGAGCGCCGCGGCCGCGGCCAGAAACGCGAGCAGCGTGGTCGCATCCATGGCGATCGATTGTCCGCGCCCCGGATCGTTAGCACAAGCGTTCGACACAAGGTATTTGTGTGCCGGAACACCTTTCCTCCGAGCGGCGGCGAACGCTCGGCGCACGCGAGTGCGCTAGAACGTCGGGCGTGGAACCAACCGGGCCGACACGACCGCTGACGCTCCGCGAATCCGTGATCTACGGCTTCGGGAACCTCGGTGCGAACGCCGTTTACAACTTCCTGAACGGCGCCGCGGGTCTTTATCTCAACCGCTATCCGGAGGTCCCGATCTGGGCCGTAGGCCTCCTCTCTCAGGAGCGGTCCCTCGCCGGAGCGTTTGCGCAACCAATTGTGGGTGCAATCTCGGACCGGACGCGGACGCGCATCGGCCGGCGCAAACCCTTCTTCATCGCCGGCGTGGCGCTCACCGCAGCCTCGCTCCTCTATCTCTCGGGGTTCCCGCCGATCGCGCCGATGCTCATCGTCCTCTCGGTCAACGCGTTCTTCCTCAACGTCGCCGTCGACCCGTACACCGCGCTGATGGCCGACCTCGTCCCGCCCGGGCAGCGCGGGCGGGTCGGGACCGTCCTCGCCGTTTTCAACATGCTCGGTCAGATCGCCGCCGCGCTTCTCGCGCTGTTCCTCTGGGACCGGTCGCCACAGCTCGTGTTCGTTCTCGTCGCGGCGATCCTGGTGGTGGCGTTCACCGTCACGACGATCGGAGTCCGCGAGCCCGATGCACCGCCCGCTCCGAAAGAACGCGTCAGGATCGATGTGGGCAGCTACGTCCGCGGACTGCTCGCCCAGCGCGAGCTGACGAAGTACGTTCTCGCCGCCGCGGTGTTCTGGCTCGGCACCGGCGGCGTTCTCCCCTATCTGACGCGCTTTGCCGTCAACGAGCTCGGCACAAGCGAGGGTGATTCATTCCAGCTCTTCCTTCCCGCGCTTCTCGGAACGATCGCCGGTGCGATCCCGGCGGGCTATGCCGCCGACCGCGTCGGAAAGAAACCGGTCCTGGCCGTCGGGCTTGTGGCGTTCGCCCTCTTCGCCCTCGTCGGCTCACAGGTCGTCTCCGTTCCGCAGGCGCTTGTCGTGATGGGCTTCATCGGGCTCGCGAACGGCGTATGGACGGCCTTGAACGT
>VBEU01000153.1 GCA_005883775.1 Chloroflexota bacterium
CGGCGGCGCCTTTCGCCCGGAGGGCGGCTCTGCGAAACGGGGACGCGAGCAGAGCGCGACCGAGGAGCGTGAGGTAGCGCTCGATCCCGGCGATCCAGACGAGCCAGGTGATCCATCCGACCGCGAGACCCAGCTCCTGCAGAAACAGCGGAAGGTTGTACGCCGTGTGAAAGCTCGCGGCGAGAAGGATGCCGCCGACGAGCATCCGGCCGGAGCCCTTCTCGAGGTAGTGACGTGAGAGGAACCAGCCCGTGATCCCCGACCAGGTGATGTGGCCGATGGTGCTGAGAAGAGCCCGAAGCGGCGCCGTCACGAGGAACGCGTTGATCAGCGCGAGGGGCACACCGGGCCGCGTCGAATCGGCGATGAGGCCGAAGTACGTGTTCAAGATGTACACGACGTTCTCGCCCGCTGAGAAACCGATCGCGGCCGTGCTCATGTAGATCATTCCGTCGACCGGCTCGTTGAACGCGGGGTCGCCGCGCACTCGGCTCGAGACGACGACGTACTTCATGACCTCCTCGTTCAACGCCGAGAGCGCGACGAGTGCAAAGAGGAGGATGGCCGCCAGGAACAAGGCGCCCTCACGCTGCGCGCTGTCGATCGACGGGGCGAAGAGATGAGCGATGAGGATGTTCATCCCGGAGGCCCATGGACCCGCCGCGAGTCCCCAGAGAAAGAGCCGCGCGATGAGCGTCTTTGGCTCCGGCTCGTACCGATCGCGGCGGTAGATGAACACGAGCCAGAGCAGGGCGGGTACGAACGCGGCGACGAACGCCAGCAGGACGACCGTCACGGCGGCATCCTATTCGCGTGCCTGCGACCGTCGCGCGCGCGATCGGCGATCGCCTGCATGCGGCAGGCGTCCGACACGTCTTCGGACATCCCGGCGGAGAGGTGGTCGACCTCATCGAGGGATTCCGTCAGGCCGGGCTCGAGTTCGTGCTGACCAAACACGAGACGGCGGCGGCCTTCATGGCCGAGGCGACCGCTGCCCTGACCGGCACACCCGGCGTCTGCCTCGCCACGCTAGGCCCCGGCGCCACCAATCTCGTGACCGGGGTCGCGCACGCGTACCTCGACCGCGCTCCCGTGATCGCGTTCAGCGGGCAGCTGCCGGCGGAGCGGTATGAGGTCGCGACCCACCAGCGTCTCGATCTGAAAGACCTCTTCGCGCCGATCACCAAGTGGCAGGCCACCGTCAGCGCCGCGAACACCGCCGCGGTGGTCGAGCGCGCGCTGCGGGTGGCCCAGCGCGCACGCCGCGGTCCGGTCTATCTCGAGGTGCCGAGCGATGTCCCGACGCAGCTGACGGTCGACGTCGCGCTGCCGCGTATTGCGATCGAGCACGTGCCGGCCATCGACGATGATGCGATCCGTTTCGCGGCGGCTCGACTTCGCGACAGCCAGCGCCCGCTCCTCCTCGCGGGAATGGACGCCAACAACGATGCCGTAGCCGGGCCACTCCGGCGTCTCGCCGAGGCCTGGCAGATGCCGGTGATGGTGAGTCCGAAGGCGAAGGGCATCTTCCGCGAGGATCATCCGCTGTTCGTCGGCACGATCGAAGGGCTCGGCACGTCCTATCTCTACGACTTCATCGACACATGCGACCTTGTCCTCATGGTCGGCTTCGACCCGGTCGAATTCGATCGAGACTGGTCCGCCAAGGCGCGCATCGTCCACATCGGTGTGGTGCCGAACGACGATCGCTATTACGGCAGCGAGGTCGAGATCGTCGGTCCGACCGACACCGCGCTCGAGCGGTTGTGCGGAGCGAGCGAGACCACCCCGAAGGTCGCGCGCGAGGAGATCGAAACCTTCCGCGACGCGTTCGCTTCGCGCGTGCGGGGCAGCGCGAGAGGGCTCACCGCGCAGGACGTGTTGAGCGAGCTGCGGGTGGCGCTGCCCGAGGACGCGCTCGTCACGTGCGACGTCGGCTACAACAAAGCGGTCAGCGCGCAGTGCTGGCCGGCCCACCGGCCGCGCACATTCTTCGTCTCCAACGGGCTGTCCTCGATGGGCTACGGCCTACCGGCGGCGCTTGCGCTGAAGCTGGCAGATCGCGCCAGGCCGGTCGCATGCCTTCTCGGCGACGGCGGCTTCGCGATGGCGATGGCCGAGATCGAGACGGGGACCAGGCTCGGATTAGGGGTGAGAGTGATCGTGCTCGCGGACGACGCCCTGTCGCAGATCAAGGCGGGTCAGGAGCGAAAGGGTTACCCGATCACCGGGACGACCTTCGGCCCGATGGATTACCCGAAGCTCGGCGCAGCGTTCGGCATTGAGGCACGAACCGTGAGCACGGTCGCGGAGTGTCGCGGCGCGTTCCGGCAGACGCCGCGCGATCGTCCCATCCTGATCGCTGCGCGCATCGATCCCGCGGGGTACCGCGTCGGCTAGCTAAAAAGCGGCGGCGGCGGGGATGACCTCGCGCGCCATGATCTCAAGAGGCGTGATCTTCCAGACGTCCTTCACCCCACCCATCGCGCTGGAAAAGCCCATTCGAGAGAGGCCGCGGAGGCGCTCGACGATCTGACCGACGTTCTCACCGCGGTCGCCGACGTCGAACCCGAACATCGTCGTCTTCTCGATCTCGTCGTAGTTCCGCTTGTAGCGCTCGCAGTGACGCTTCAGTACGTCCAGCTTGTGCGCGACCTGCGGCGTCGGAAAGAGATTGCACGCATCCGCATATTTGGCAACGAGGCGAAGAGTCTTCTGCTCGCCCATGCCACCGATCATGATCGGCGGATGCGGCCGCGTGAGGCTCTGGGGCGAGCTTAGCGGGCGCTCGAACGTGAACTTCTTGCCTTCAAGGCGAGACTCGTCGCC
>VBEU01000154.1 GCA_005883775.1 Chloroflexota bacterium
GAGGAACGCGAGATGGAGCCAGGTGAGATCGCGATCGGCGGTGGTGAAGTGGTTGATCTGCACCTGCTGGGCGTTCCAGAAGATCCCGAGGGTCAGGAAGCTCAGCAGATAAGTCACAAGGCGAGGACCGAGCGTGAGCATCGCGTTCCAGAGGTCCTGCTCCGATCGGATCGGTCCCGGATCAGGTACGTGGATCTCGAAAACGATGAGGGTCATCGCGATCGCGAACACACCATCGGAGAGCGCCCCGATCCGGTCAAGGCGGCGCCCCGCGACCTGGTTATAGGAGCGAACCATCGGCTAGGCGAAGAGCGGCGCCATCTCACGGCGTCGCACCAGATCCTCCATCTCGTCGTCGCTAGGTGCCGGTCCGCCACGGTCTGCGGCATCGAGGATCTTCGCCAGGAGGTCGATGTCGCTCGCGGTGTTGAGGAAGATCCCTGGATGAGCGAGGACGAACCGGACGGCGACGTCGATGTCACGCTGTTCGGTCAGCGGCTCGTACCAGGTCGTCGGCCGGGCTGGCCGGTCGCCCGGCCACGGCGCGAGCGTGATCGCCTTGATCGTCTGAATGGCGACGCTGCGTTTCTGACACAGAGCGATGAGCGCTTCAACGTCCTGCGCGTACGCCTCGCCCTGAAGCTGCGTGAAGTTGTAGGGGAAGAGGACGCTGTCGAACGGGAAGCGCTCGAGGCTCTCGCGGTGACGGCGAGCCACCTCGAGACCGTGACCGGTCACACCGATGAAGCGCGCAAGTCCGGCGTCGCGTGCCTCGACGGCGGCCCGCAGCGCGCCGTCCTTGCTCATCGCAATATCCCACTCGCTCTGGTCGACGAGGTTGTGCAGCTGGATCAGATCAACGTGGTCGACGCCCAGACGGCGGAGCGACAAGCGGATCTCGTCGCGCGCCTCGGGGTACGTCCGCTTTCCGGTCTTGGTCGCGAGGAAGAAGCGCTCGCGGCCCTCGCGAGCAAGCCACGGCGCGATGTGGAGCTCCGAGTCGCCATAGCTCGCCGCCGTGTCCAGGTGGTTCAAGTCGTAGCGGAGTACGAGCTCGAGCGAGCGATCGGCCTCGGCATCCGTGACCTTCCCGAGCGCGGCGGCGCCGAAGATGGTGCGGCGGCTTGGGTGTCCGGTGCTGCCGAATGGGGCGCTCGGTATCACCCGGCAACGATAGTTCGGAGCCTAGAATCGCGCGGCCACGGCACCGGGGAGGAAAAGCATGGCGCTCGCATCAGCACGACCGACGACGGCATTCACCTACCGCGAGATCACTCTCCAGGACCGCCTGCGCGAAGTCGCGCGCGAGATCGGCGACAAGCCGGCGCTCCTCATGGGGGACCGGAGCGTGACCTTCCGCGAAATCGATCGGCTGAGCGATCAGCTCGCTGCGGCGCTCGCCAAACGGGGCGTCCGGCCAGGCGACCGAGTGACCATCTTCATGCCGAATTCGGTCGAGTTCGTCATCGCCTTTTACGGAACGCTGAAGATCGGCGGGGTGGTGAATCCGATCAACGCCCAATCGAAGGAGCGCGAGGTCCGCTTTCAGGTCGACGACGCGGGAGCGAGCGCGGTCCTGTACCACGCGGCCCTCGCACCGGTCGTGGACGCCATCCGATCCGACCTCAAAGGCGTTCGTGCGTTCGCGGTGACCGGCGACACCGCGCCGAAGGGTGTCGACCGTTTCAACGATCTTCTGCTGGCCGACGAACCCGACCTCGGCTTCTCGGCTCGCATCGGGATGAACGACCTGGCCGCGCTCCCGTATACGAGCGGCACGACCGGATTCCCGAAGGGCGTGATGCTGACGCACGCAAACCTCACCGCGAACCAACAGCAATTCTTCGCGGCCGTGCCCGTTCGCCGCGACGACGTCTTCCTGAACGTGCTCCCCTACTTCCACATCTACGCGCTGAACCTTTTGATGACCGGCGCGATCAGTCTCGGCGCGACGCAGGTGATCATGCCGCGCTTCGACATGGTCGAGTACTGCACCCTCGTGGAGCGCCAACGCGCGACGGTCTGCTTCATCGTCCCGCCGATCGTCCTCGGCCTCGCGATGAGCCCGGAGGTGGAGAGGCACGACTTCTCGTCGGTCCGCTTCTTCTTCAGCGGTGCGGCGCCGCTGGCGCCGGATCCCGCGCGCCGGATGATGCAGCGCATCGGCAAGCCGATCATTCAAGGCTACGGTTTGACCGAGACCTCGCCGGTCACGCACGCGAATCCCTTCGCTGCGCCAGTGCTCGAGTCGATCGGCCCGGTGGTGCCGGGCACCGAAGACAAGATCGTCGATCTCGAGACCGGCACGAAGACGCTCCCGAACGGCGAGGTCGGCGAAATCTGCGTCCGCGGCCCACAGGTGATGAAGGGCTACTGGAACAAGCCGCAGGACACGGCAGACGTCATCCGCGACGGCTGGTTCCACACCGGGGACGTTGGGCGCCGCGACGACAAGGGTTACGTGTTCATCGTCGATCGCAAGAAGGAGTTCATCAAGTACAAAGGATTCGGTGTCGGACCCGCGGAGGTCGAGGCGGTCCTGTGCGAGCATCCCGCGGTCGCCGACGCCGGCGTCATCGGAAAGCCGAACGACGAGGCCGGTGAGATCCCCAAGGCTTTCGTTCAGCTGCGCCCGAACACGCAGGCCACGGCGGAGGAGCTCATCGCCTTCGTGAAAGAGCGGATCGCCGACTACAAGCGCGTGCGCGAGATCGAGTTCATCGACAAAGTGCCGCGCACCGCGTCGGGAAAGATCCTGCGCCGCGAGCTCGCGGAGCGAGAGAGGGCGAACGACGGAGCGCGGGGCGAGCGATCAAGTTAGGGCCCTGGGCGCGGGATACTTGGCCAAAACAAAGGGGTGGGCGAGTGAAGCGAACTGCTCTGTGCTCAGTCGCAGCTGCAACAGCGGTCACGGCGCCTTCGAGTTCTATCGCGGGACTCCCGGCGTGATCGGCGAGGCCGCACGGACCGGTGGCAGCAACGGCGAGCCCGGCATCGGCGACACAACTGGCCCAACGAACAGTGGCTTCGCGCAGTACTGCAAGACGCAATAAGACAGAACGGACGCGAGCACGAAAAACTGAGCGGCGGCGCGGCGAGTCGTTCGCCGCGCCGCTCGCGCTAGCCCTTCACCCCTCCGATGCGGATCCCCTCGATGAACTGACGCTGGAAAGCAAAGAACACGGCGATCATGGGGATAGCCGCAACGGCTGCGCCCGTCATGAGCATCCCGTAGTCCGTGTTGAACTCCCCTTGCAGCGTCGCGAGGCCCACCTGCACCGGATATTTCGATGGATCGCGCAGGATCACGAGGGGAAAGATGAAGGCGTTCCAATAGCGTTGGAACGTGAAGATCGCGAGTACCGCAAGAGCGGGACGTGAAAGCGGCACGATGATGTGCCGGTACACCTGCCACTCCGACGCACCGTCGACGCGCGCCGCGTGTTCGAGCTCGGTCGGCAGTGTCTGGATGAACTGCTTCATGAGGAATATGCCGAACACATCCGCCAATCCGGGAAGGATCACACCGGGATAGGTATCGAGCAGCCCTAAGAACCGCAGGATGAAGAACACCGGGATCAGCGTCACTTGTGCCGGCACCGTGAGCGTGCTCACCACCAGCCAGAACATCACGTTCTTCCCCGGGAAGCGCCGCTTCGCGAAGGCGTATCCGGCCATGGAATCGAAAAGGAGATGGAACGCGGTGATCACGCCCGCGATCACCACAGTGTTGACGAGCCACCGAACGATCGGCGTGGTCTCGAACAGCCGCACGTAGTTCGCGCCCGTTAGCTCACGCGGCACGATTTCCGGCGGCACGCGCACCACGTACTGCGTCGGTGACAGCGACGTCAGGAACAGCCAGTACAACGGGAAGAGCGATAGCCCGCCCGCGAGGAGCAGGACAACATGGACCGGAAGGCGTTGCCTAATACTCGACATCGGACCGAAGCGAGCGGAACTGCACCACAGCGACGACGAGCGCCATTCCGAACAGGACCACCGCCATCGCACTCGCGAGCCCGTAGCGCCCGAACTGGAACGCCGTGGAGTAGATGAGCTGCACGATCGTGATCGTCGCGTTATTCGGCCCGCCGCCGTTCGTCATGATGTACACGCGCTCGAATAGCTGAAACGCGAGGATCGTGTAGATCACGAGCAGGTAAAGGGTTGTCGGCCGCAGGAGTGGCACCGTGATGTGGCGCCACTTCGAGAAGGGGCTCGCGCCGTCGAGGTCCGCGGCCTCGTAGAGCTCCCGCGGCAGCGACCCCATCGCCGCGGAATAGAGGACCACGCCGCCGCCCGGGATCGTCAGCACCGCGCTCAGGATCACCGCGATGAGCGCCTGATCCGAGCTACCGATCCAAAGGTAGGGGCCTAGCCCCACCGTGCTCAGCGCAGTGTTCGCGAGGCCGTACGGATTGGCGTTGAAGATCCAACGCCACACCATCGCAACGAGGATCGCCGAGTTCACGAGGGGCAGATAGAAAAGGGCGCGGTAGAAGACGTGCGCCCTGGGGCCGAGCGGCTGGATGAGGCTAGCGACGACCAGGGCGAGCGTGATTTGCGCCGCGACCACGACGGTCGCGTATAAGACCGTGTTCCCGACTGCCTGTATGAAGACCGGATCGGCCGCGAGGGCCTCGAAGTTCGCGAGCCCGATGAACTCGCCGCCGGTCACACGCGCGTTCTGCAGCGACAGCACCAGACCCTGCACCACCGGCAGCAGCGTGAACACGACGAACAGCGAGAAGGTCGGAAAGACGAAGAGGTACGACCAGCCATAACGCCGCAGCACCGCGGCGAGGCTGCGTCGCCGCCGCGGTGCTGCGGTCGCGATCACGTTATTTGTTGGCTTCGTCCAGTAGCTTCTGCGCCTGAGTCGCGACCTCGTCCAGTGCCTGCTTCGGAGTCTTCTTGCCCTCGAGCGCCGCGTCACGCGCCGGCCGGAGGTATTTCTGGTCGATCTCCGACCATGTGCTCACGTTCGGCAGCACGTAGGTGAACGCGCCCATCGTGGCCACCTTCGCCTTCGCCGGGTGGTACTCGCCGTAGATGCCTGCCGCGGACTTCCGACCCGCAGGCGCGAGCCAGTACTCGACGGGCGGCGTCTGCTTCTTGAGGTCCGGTCCGATGTCCGGCCCGGTGAGGTACTTGGCAAACGCATGCGCCGCGGCCTTCTTGTCCGCGTCCTGCTGCTCCCGTACGGCGATGAAGCCGACGCCGCCCCACGCCGTCTGGTCGCCCTTCGCCTTGGGGAAGTTCGCGATGTCCCAGTTCGTTCCGAACTTCCACTTCGCGTCGGCGTTGAGGACATTGATCATCGCGCTCGGTCGCTGGAGGATCGCTACCTCACCGGCGATGAAGCGCGCCTGGGAGTCGTTGGGGTTCAGCGTCAAGAAGTCGGGCGGCATGACTTTCTGCTGCGCCAGGGCGACCCACTTCTCGAGGCCGGTCACCGCGTCGGCGCTGTTGAACGTCCAGGTCTTGATGGCACTGTCGTACGGTCGGCCGCCATCGATGAGCATGAAGGCGAACTCGTCGTTGGCATGCGCGAAGCCGTAGATCTGCTTGCCGTCCGCACGTTTGAAGGTGAGCTTCTTCGCCGCCGCAAGGAACTCGTCGTATGTCCAGTTGCCGTACGCCGGGGGCGTGACGCCGGCCTCCTTGAAGAGATCGAGGTTGATGTACTCGAACCACGGCACGATCCACAAGGGATACGCCACCACCGTGCCCTTGTACGTCGTGGCCTTGAGAGCGCTCGGGTTGAAGTCGTTGCGCTCGGCGTCCGTGAGCGTCGGCTGCGACAGCTGACCGGCCGCGGCGTACTTCAGCACGTCGCCGCCCGTCGTGTGAAACACATCTGGACCGGCGTGCTGCTGGAGGATCGCTATGTCGAACTTCTGGTCCGTCTCCGCGCCAAATGGGCCGCCCTGTATGGCGATGCTCACGTTCGGTGCGCGGTCTTTGTAGGCCTTCACCGCCGCATCGGAGGTGATCGTCTCGGCGGACTGCGTCCCCGTGGCGTAATTACGCCGCCACCACTCGATGCTGACCGCCTTCGGCGCCGGGCTACCGCTCGCAGTCGTACTGGCGCTCGGGCTGGCCGTCGCGGTCGGTCCGCATGCGACGGCCACGCCCACGGCGGCCAGGGACTGCAGGAAACGGCGACGATTGATCAGAACATCACGTGTCATCTGAAAACCTCCACCCTCTCAATCAGCAGCTGGACTATAGAAGTTACTTCGTCCAGTCGGCCACGTTGTACATCTCGGAGTCCCAGGGCGACGGGTCGACGCCTTTGAGCGACTTCCCAACCCCGCTCGTGACCGCGCTGCGCTGGACCAGCGGGATCACGGCGACGTCCTGGACCAGGAGGTCGTTCGCCTGGATCGCGAGCTGCGCGCGTTTCGCAGGGTCGACCTCGCTCACGAGGCGCGCGACGAGCGCGTCGAAGTCCGTGTTCGAGTAGCGCGCGCGGTTCCCAAGGAGCCAGTCGTTGGCTCGGGAGGAGATCTGACCGGTCGTCCAGCCGGCGGTCAAGTACGCCGTCGGGTCGGGATCGCCGCCATCGGCATACGTCTGCACGTCCGCCCAGAAGCGATCGGCACCACCGGGCGACGTATTCGAGAAGAAGCTGCTGAACGGCTCGGAGCGAAGGTCGACCTGGAA
>VBEU01000155.1 GCA_005883775.1 Chloroflexota bacterium
TCAGCAGCGCAACGCACAGAACGACCAAGAAAACCGGTGCGCGCAAGCGTGGCGCGAGGCGAAGGGTCACGAGAGCCAGCCCGAGAATGAGCAACCCAAGCCAGACAACCGACGGGTCGGCGAACGATGCGACGCGTTCGAGCGTGACCCCACGACCCGCTAGGGCGAAGGTCCACGCCCACGCGAGGTACTGATCGATACCGACGATCAGCTGGAGCGCGAGAAGCTCGAGACCCAGAGCGACGGCGAGCCCGGTGAGGCACCAGCGCAGGCCGGCGCGCGCGGCTGGCCGAGCGAAGGCGTCGGCCACGAGCGCAGCCACCGCAAGGATGAGGAACGCGCCGCCGATGTTCTGTTTGATGAAGACCGGCACGGAGATCAGCGCGCCGGCCACGAGCCACCGCGTCCGCGTCTGCCGGTCCTTCGCAGCAAGGATCGCCGCGACTGCGGCGAGGATCACGAGGCAGCCGTCGGGGTCATAGAAAGGGTTCGGGAGGATCGCGTAGATGCCGAGCGGCACGAGCGGGATGGCAAGGACCGCGGCCAGCGCGTCCGGCCTCGCCACGACCCCGGCGACCAGGCGCCGCGCGATCACGTAGGTCAGGACCGTGGCGAGGCCGCCGGCGATCGCGGCGTAGGCGATCTGCACGAAGAAATGCGGGCCGAACAGCTTGATGAGGACCGCCTGCGTGAGAAACGTGAGCGGCGCCTGCGCCAGCGGGAACTGCGCATAGGGCACGTCGCCGGCCGCGATCCGCGTCGCGATGTTCAGGATGTACGAAATGTCCACGAGCACGGCGACCTGCGTGTTTCGCCACACCGTGAACGCCGCGCTTGCGACAAAGAGGAGTAGCGAAAGAAGCGGAAGAGAACGGCCGGGGAGCGCCGCGCGACCGGCGCCGATCACCAGGCGGGAGTATAGGTGCGAGATGACCAAGGGAAACGATATGCGATGGCTGCTCCTGGGCGCGACGGGTCTTGTCGGAACCCACCTTCGGGCAGCGCTCCGCGGACGCGACGTCGTCATGACGTCGCATCGCGCGCAGCTTCCGGGTAGCGTCCCACTCGACCTCACCGACCACGCGGCCGTGACACGTGTGATCCGAGAGGCGCGACCGGACGTGATCGTCGTCGCCGCGGCAAACGCGTTCGTCGAGCAGTGCGAGCGCGAGCCCATCGCGACGCGCGTGATAAACGTCGACGCCGTGCGATACCTCGCGAACGCCGCCCCGAACGCGCTCCTCGTCGTGTTCTCGAGCGAATACGTCTTCGACGGAAGCGCAGGAACCTATGCCGAGGACGACCTCGTCACGCCGATAAACGAGTACGGCCGGCAGAAGGTCGCGGTGGAGGCGATCGCTCGAGAGCGTCCTGACCACCTCGTGTGCCGCGTGTCCGGGGTGTACGGATGGTCGGCGGCGCGGACGAGCTTCGTGTGTCAACTCGTCGACCGCCTCCGCGCCGGGCAGCGCCTGCGGGTCCCCGCCGACCAGGTGATCACGCCGACGCCGGCGGCAGACCTCGCCGGTGTGATCGTCGAGCTCGTCGATCGCTCGGCGCGTGGGATCTTCCACGCCGCGGGTCCGGAGATCCTTCCGCGACCTGAATTCGCGCGACGCGCGGCACAGACGTTCGGACTCGACGCTGCACTGCTGGACCTGCGGACGACCGCGGAGCTCGGGCTCGCCGCGCCGCGCCCGCTCCGGGCCGGTTTGCGGACGGACAAGCTTCGGGCGTTCCTCGGCCACGGCCTTTCGCACTCGGTTGACGCGCTCGCGGCAATGCGCGACGCGGAGCCGCGCCCCTGAGCGCGCCGGTCTGCCCGATCTGTGGCCACGCCGAACGACCTCGCATTTGGGGAGGCGTACGCGACTACGTGACCGGCGAGCGCTTTCAGATCCTGCAATGCCGGCGCTGCGGCTTCGCGATGACCGACCCCGTTCCGGTCTCGATGGACCCGTATTACCCAGCCCGCTACCGCCGCTTCAATGCCCTCGCGGCCTTTGTGCTGCGCCGGCTGTACCTGCGCCGCGTCGATGGCTGGCACGCGCGGCTTCCGAACTCCGGCGTCGCGCTCGAGCTCGGAAGCGGCACGGGCTGGATGCTTCGTGCGCTCCGCGAGCGCGGCTGGCTCGCTCTCGGGAGCGAGCGCACTGTCGCCGCGGCCGCGGCCGCACGCGACGCGGCCGGCGCACCCGTGTTCGTGGGCGACCTCCGCGCGATCAGAGACGAGCCTGTCCTCGACCTCGTGGTCATGTTCCACGTCCTCGAGCATCTCGCCGATCCGTTGACCGCCCTCGCCGCGGTCGCGCGACGCGTGAAGCCTGGCGGGACCCTTATCCTCGGCATCCCCAACATCGCGAGCTGGCAAGCTCGATTCGCGGGACCCTTCTGGATGCACCTCGAGGTCCCGCGGCACCTCTGTCATTTCTCACCGGACGCCGTCGAGCGCGCGCTTGCCACATCCGGGTTTCGGGTGACGCGCATCGACTTCCGATCGTTCGAGCACGATCCGTTCGGTTGGGTCCAGAGCACGCTCGACCGGCTCGGCTTCGAGCAGTCGCTGCTCGTGAAGGTACTCGCCCGAATGCAAGACCGGCGCTCAGATGTACTGACGACCGTCGTTGCCACTCTCCTCGCGATCCCGCTTGGTGCGCTCGGGCTGGTCCTCGCGCTCGCCAGCTGGCGTGCGGGCGCGGGCGCGGTTATGGAGGTCTGGGCGACGCGAGAGGATCGTCCTGCCGGTTAGAGGTGGGTCTTGTTCTTGTCGACGACGAAAACTGGTCGCGCCACCCCGTTCTTGTAGGCGCGCGCGAGATAGAGCGCGATCGTCGACAGCGCGATGAGCGCGAAGTAGAACGTGGCGACCGACGCGAGGCTCGCGATGCCTGCGGCACCGAGCCCGGCAACGATCGCCACGAGCGGGAACAGGAAGCCGACCACGACCGCGAGATAGAGGATCAGGCGCAGAGGAAAGGTCGAGCTCGCGAGAAATCCCGCGACTGCGAAGCGTGTCATGTTGAAGAAGTTGTAGTGGCTCTTCCCTGACGTGCGCACCCCGCGCACGTACGGAACGCCGACCCGAACGAAGCCGACGTACCCGAGCTCCGCGCGGAGGAACACGTAGGTGGTGTGCGGCGCGACGATCGCATCGCGTACCTGTCGCGAAATCATCGCGAACTCGGCCATCCAGAGGACGATGTCGCTGTCCGCGATCCCCTTGTTGAGGTAGTAGAAGAGCCGGCGGAAGAACGTCACGACCATCGGCTCGACGCGGTTCGAGCGAATGCCGTAGGCCACGTCGGCGCCGCCCTCGAGCGCGGCGTGGAACTCTCGCAACAGCTCCGGTGGGTCTTCGCAGTCGACATCGATCATCGCGTAGCGATCCGCCGTGATCAGCGAAAGTCCCGCGAGCAGCACCGCGTGATAGCCGAAATCTCTCGAGAGCGAGATGACTTTGACGCGCTTGTCCTTCGCGCGCAGCTCGCAGATCCGCTCGAGGCTGCCGTCATCGCTCCCGTCATTTACGAAGACCATCTGCCAGGAGATCGCGGACAGCGAGTCGAGGACCGCGCACGTCCGGTCGTAGAACGGCGCGATGTTGCCCAGCTCGTTGTGTACGGGGACGATGATCGCGAGGTCGCGGTCGCTCATCGGCGACACACTAGGTGACGGCTCTTGGGAGCCGCGTTGCGGCCGAGGATCATGGCGACCGATTGGCCGATAATTCTGCCGTGGACCCGGTCACTCTCGCCATCCACGCGACACCCGCATTCGTCGCCAGCGCGGTCGAGTGACGGCGGCGCTCGCGGTGATCATCGGCACGCTCGGGGTCGCAATCGTCACAGTCGTCCCGGAGCACCTGCTGAAGGGAGTGGTCGGCGCGCTCCTTTTGCTCTTTGGTCTCCGCTGGCTCCGCAAAGCGATCCTTCGATTCGCCGGGATCGTCGCCATCCACGACGAGGAGCTCATCTACCTGCGCGAGCTCGCCGAGCTTCGGGCGCAGGGCCTTCGCAGGAACGAGTTCGACTGGGTCGGGTTCCTCGTGGCCTTCAAGGCGGTCCTCCTCGAAGGGACGGAGGTCGCCTTCATCGTCATCGCCTTCGGTGCGGCCGGCGGAGTAGCCCTGACGTCGGCGGTCGTTGGTGCGATCGTGGCGGGCATCCTCGTGATCGGGCTCGGCGTCGCGCTGCAGAAACCGCTGACGATGGTGCCGGAGAACTCGCTCAAGTTCGGAGTCGGCGCGATGCTCTGCAGCTTCGGCGTGTTCTGGTTCGCCGAGGCGCTTGGCATGACATGGCCCGGCGATGCGCTCTCGATCCCGCTGATCGTCGTCGCATTCGTCGGCGTGAGCTGGCTCGCGGTGCGGATCCTGAAAACAGTTCTTCCGGAGGGCGCGCAGATCGAAGCGCGAAATGTTTAAGAGCATTTGGTCGACGCTCGTCGGCCTTCTGATCGAGGACGGTCAGCTCGCCATCGGCGCGCTGGTCGCTCTTGCGGTCACCTGGCTGCTCGCCGCGGCGGGCGGAGACCAGACTCAGCAAGTCGTCGGGTGGGCGCTTCTGGCGATGGTCCTTGTGCTCGTCGTCGCGAATCTCTACCGCGCGGGGCTGGTCGCGCGCGCCCGGGTGAGCTCCGCGCGCCGGTAGCAGCCGCGCTCATGGTCGTTGCGGATTCCGACGGCCTGCATGAACGACTCGACGATGGTCGGCCCTACGAACCGGAACCCGCGCTTCTTCAGATCTTTCGATAACGCGTCCTTGTCGTCGAATCCCCAGACGTAGCGATCGAATGAGGCAAATTCCTTCTGCACGACGCCCAACGCCTTCGCGTTACCGATGGCCGCGTCGATCTTCGCGCGATTGCGAATGATCGACTCGTCTTTCATCAAGCGGGTTACGTCCTTTGAGGTGAAGCGAGCGACGATCACCGGATCGAACCCGACGAATGCGTGACGAAAGGCGTCCCGCTTGCGAAGAACGGTTTCCCAGCTGAGGCCGGCTTGCATGCCTTCGAGAATGAGAAATTCGAATAGGAGTCGATCGTCATGCACTGGCGTACCCCACTCGACATCGTGATACGACAGGAGGGGCTCGCGCGTGGCCCAAGCGCACCGTTTGCGACGGGCCACCGAGGGGGTTCTTCGCCGACGCGGCGCCGAAACCCTCTTTACGCGGCGGCGGACCCCCCGGCCTCCGGCCGGTGCCCCACCGCGCGGGGGCCCTCGGCGCCGCGTCGGCTCGGTTTTTACGTTCCGCCCCATTTCCGCAGCAGGTCGGGCAGCTCCGAGAGCTTTTCGATCTCCGCGGTCGGCACGGCAATCGAAGATGGGAAGCCCGACTGATTCTTTCTCCAAATGGCACGCATGCCGGCCTCGAGCGCTCCGGAGACGTCGTCGACCATGCGGTCGCCGATCATCACGCATTCGTCGGGCATCACGTCTAGGCGGCGCGCCACTTCGGCGAAGACGGTGCGATGCGGCTTGGAGTGCGGAAGGTCGGACGTGTAGACGATCACATCGAGTAGCGACGCGAGACCGTGGGCCGCGAGGTCGGCGTTGTGCCAGTCGGCGGCCCACCACGTGTTCGAGAGCAGACCAAGGCGGTAGCCACGCTCGCGAAGCGTTCTGAGGACGGCTCCAGCCTCGGGGTCGACCGTCGACCAGCCGGCGATCGCCTTCGCGTACCCGTCCATCGCCCCCAGTAGCTCGGCGCCGCTCACCGGCACACCAAGCCGGTCGAACGCTTCGCGAACGAGTACGGTGGGCGGTCCGCTCCAGTGCTCGGTATCCACCCTGCGCCAGTGGTCGCGCTCGGCATCATGCATCGCGTTGACGTATGCGTCGCGTGATGGCCACTTCCGATCGGCGAACTGAGTTACGAGATGGTCGTACGACGCTGCCCACTTCTGCTCGGCGCCGCTATCCCAGTCGGACCAATGCACGAGCGTCCCGCCCAGGTCGAAGATCACCGCGCGCGGCGTCGCCACGTTCGAAACTGTACGAAACGACGGCCTCAACGCGAAGGGAGCATGCTGGCCGCCGTGTTCGATCTCTCATGGCTCTTCTGGCTCTTCATCGTCGCCCAATTCTTCATCCCGCTCTACCAGAAGCAGATGCTCGCGCTCCGCCGGAACAGGGCTTTCCATGGCTTCGAGCAGCGGCGCAGGACGCGGCTCATCACGATGATCCATCGCCAGGAGACCATGAGCTTCCTTGGATTTCCGATCGCTCGGTACATCGACATCGAGGATTCCGAGCAGGTCCTGCGCGCCGTCCGGCTCACCCCACCTGACATGCCGATCGACTTTCTGTTGCACACTCCGGGCGGTCTGGTCCTCGCAGCGGAACAGATCGCGTTCGCACTCAAGCGCCATCAGGGCAAGGTCACCGTGTTCGTGCCCCACTACGCGATGTCTGGCGGAGCGCTTGTGGCGATCGCCGCCGATGAGATCGTCATGGACCCCAACGCCGTGCTCGGTCCTGTGGATCCCCAGCTCGGAAGCGCGCAGGCCGCGTATCCGGCCGCCTCGATCATTCGGGCGCTCGCCCAACCGAACCCAAATCGCGACGACCAGACGCTCATCCTCGGAGACGTCGCCGAAAAGGCACTCCGCCAAGTCACGGCCACGGTGAAGCGACTGTTGCTCGAGCACTACTCCGAGGCGGACGCCGAGCGCATCGCGAACAAGCTCAGCTCCGGCGAGTGGACCCACGACTACGCGCTCGACGTCGCCGGCCTGCGCGAGCTTGGCATCAAGGTGACTGAAGACATGCCGCGCGAGGTCTATGAGCTCATGGATCTCTTCCCGCAGACGAGCCAACGCCGTCCGAGCGTCGAGTTCATCCCACTTCCATACACATCGCCGCCGCCCGCGGTGCGGCCGCGCGGCGATCGCTCGAGCTAGGCGGGCATAGCCTTACGCACGCGCTCGCGAGTGAGCGGCACGGATCGAAGCCGCGCGCCGCTCGCCGCGTAGACCGCATTCGCGATGGCCGCGGCGGTCGGCACCGCGCCGGGTTCGCCGACCCCGGTCGGCGGCGCGCTCTCGTCGCCCTCGACGAAGACCTCGATCGACTCGGGGGCGTCGCGAAACGTCGCAATCGGATAGGTATCCCAACCCGTGTTCATCACACGGCCGTCGCGATGCAGGAGCTCTTCCTTGAGCGTCCACGAGGCTGACTGCTGGATCCCGCCCTCGATCTGGTTGCGCACGCCCTCGGGATTCACCGTCTGTCCCGGATCGACGACGCACCACACCTTCACCAGGCGTACCGCACCGGAGAGTGAAACTTCGACCTCCGCGACCTGCGCCAC
>VBEU01000156.1 GCA_005883775.1 Chloroflexota bacterium
GTGATCGGTGCGCCGGGTTGGACGGTCGCATTCGCGAGCGATGTCGACAGCGCCGGCAACACGGCGGTCCGGGTCATCGACGCGCGTACCGGCAAGACAATGCGCACGACGCAGCTCGGCGGGCGGTGGACGCCCGTCGCCGCGTACGGCAATGGACCGAGCGGTCTCTCTCCGAACGGGCGATGGCTCGTGCTCGCCGATCCACGACCGGATCGCACCGCGTTCGAGGTCATCGACACGAACGGGTCGGTTCAGCCCAAGCGTATCGAGATCCCCGGGCGCTACGCATTCGACGCGATCTCGGACGACGGGGAATCCCTCTTCCTCGTCGAGCGCATGGATGGCACGAAGTACCGCGTGCGCGTCGCCGACGTACGGTCGGGCCAACTCATGCCGGGATCGGTCATCGACGTCAAGCAGGTCGCGACCACCGCCGACGAGAACGGCGTCATGAACGGGAGCTACACCACGGCGACGCCGGGACCGAGCGGTGAGTGGTACTTCAGCGTCTACCAGCATCCGACGCAGGGCCCGTATATCCACGCCCTCAACACGCACACCCGGATCGCGGAGTGCATCCTCGACCTGCCGACCTTCGGCAAAGCGGGAGCGGTCGAGATGGCGAAGCAGCCGTTCTGGTCCCTCGCGCTTGGCGAGCAGCAGAGCATGGCCCGGCTCTATGCCGTGAATGGCGCGCTTGGCCAGGTCGCACTCGTCGACCCCTACGAGATCAAGGTGAAGCAGTCCGCGACGTTCAAGGTGCCCGCGCCCGTGCCAGGCCCGGCCGCCTTCGTACCGAAGAGCGGTGCCGCGGTCTCACCCGACGGATATCGGCTCTACGCCCTCGGCGAGAAAGGGATCTTCCTGATCGACACCACCAACCTGTCGCTGCGCGCGACCTTCGCACAGGGCGCCGCCTTCCGCGGACTCGCCGTTTCGCCTGACAATGCCACGCTCTACGCCCTCGCCGCCGACGGCAACAGCGTCGCGGTCCTCGACGCGCGGACCGGCCGGCCGGCCACGACGATCGGGCTTGCCTTCTCGCCCGATTCGATCGCCGTCCAGAAGCCGTAGCCCTCCCGCGGCAGCCGGCTTGCGGATCGCGGAAACCTTGTTCCGCTTCGCGCCCGCAGCAGGTATAGATTCGCGAGAGCACGTACGGGAGGTGGATGTGACCAAGGATCGAACGACCGACGGCATCAAGCGGCGCACGCTTCTCAAGGGCGCGGCGGCGGCAGCAGCGGCTCCCGTCCTCGCCTCGTGTATCGGGCAGCAGGCGGGTGGCCCCGGCGGAGGCGCAAGTGCATCACCAAGCGGAGCCACGGGGGCGACCGGTGTAGGCACGCGGCCAAAGCTCAGCGGCAGCCTGAACATACTTCAGTGGAGCCACTTCGTTCCCGACTTCGACACGTACCTTGACGGTTGGGCGAAGAAGTGGGGCGACACCAACGGCGTCACCGTGAAGATCGACCGCATCCCTCAGGCGGACCTTCCCGCGCGTTTTGCGGCGGAAGCGGGATCGAAGTCAGGGCACGACCTCGTCGCGCACTTTGCCAACGGACTGCCGGCGCTCTTCAAGGACTCGCTCGTCGATGTCACCGATATCGCGAACCGCGCGGCTGACAAGTACGGCGGATGGATCCCGGCCGGCGAGGCGATCGGCAAGGTCCAGGGCAAGTGGTATGGCTTCCCGGACTTTCTCGTGCCATTCCTTTCGTCGTGGCGGACCGACGTGTGGAAGAGCCCGGCCGTCGGCTACACAAAGGATCACCTCGAGACCTGGCAAGATCTGTTGGACTTCGCACCCAAGCTCAAAGCTGCGGGCAACCCCGTAGGCTGCGCCGTTTCTCAGACCTCGGACTCAGAGCACACGTGGCGCTCGCTCATGTGGTCCCACGGCGCGGCCGAGTTCAGTGCCGACGGAAAGACGGTCGCGATCGACAGCCCCGAGACAAGGACCGTCTTGAACATGGCGAAGACCCTCTACGCGAGCATGGAGAACTCAGTTCTCTCGTGGGCGGACGTCGACAACAACACCTATCTGCAGTCGGGTAAAGGCTCATGGATCTACAACCCGATCAGCGCCTACCGGACCATCGAGGCGCAGAACAAGGATCTCGCGGCGAAGATCAACGTCGACAACCCGCTCAAAGGCACGAAGGCCCAGATCGCGTCGATCCAGTTCACCGTCTACGGGATCTGGAACTTCTCCAAGAACATCGACGCGGCACGCTGGTTCCTCATCGACTACAGCGACGACTGGCCGGCTCAGATGACCGCGAGCAAGGGCTACAACAACCCGTTCCTCAAGGGACACCAGCAGAAGCCGATGCCGGTCCTCGGCACCGACACGAAGCTCACGCACCTTCAGGACATCGCGAACTACGTGCAGCCGGTGGGATACCCAGGTCCGTCGTCGCAGGCCGCCTACGACGCCCTCAACAACCACCACATCACCGACATGTTCGCGAACTTCATCACCGGCAAGAAGTCGATCGACGACACCATTGCCGACGCCAAGAAGCGGCTTCAGGACTCGCTCACGAAGTTTCCGGTGTAGATCCCAAGCTGCGAACCCGCGACGCGGGTGGGGAGAAGAGGAGGCCGGGCCAAAAGCCCGGCCTCTCCGCGGTTCGCTTCGCAAGACCTACTTCAATGCGCCGCCGGTGATCCCGCGGACGAACGTGTCCATGAAGAGGTTGTAGACGATGGCCACGGGGATCGAGACGATCAGCGCACCGGCCATCAGCGAGCCCCAGAAGAAGACGTCGCCACGAATCAGATCGGTGACCACGCCGAGCGTGATCATCTTCTGGTCCGAGCTCGAGACGAACGTAAGGGCGTAGACGTACTCCTGCATCGCCAGCGTGAATGCGAAGATGCAGATCGTCAGGATGCCCGGCACCGAGAGCGGCAGCACGATCCGGAACATCGCGCCCAGGCGGCTGCATCCGTCGACGCGCGCCGCCTCGGTGATCTCGCGCGGCACGTTCTTGAAGAAGCCCATGAGCAGCCAGGTGCAGAACGGGATCGTGAACGTCGGGTAGACCAGCGCGAGGGACCATTTGTCGTTCACGAGCCCAAAGCCGACGACGAGCTGCGAGAGTGGCAGGAAGAGCAGTGTCGGCGGCACGAGGTAGGTGAGGAAGATGCCCATCCCGAGCGAC